>JBJENW010000320.1:0-7847 GCA_051880395.1 Lachnospiraceae bacterium
CGTTTCCGGCATTCGGCTGGGAGCGAACACAGGGGCGGCTGGTTCAAAAGTGGCTTTGACAGAAATGATAGTGAGCTCGGGCGGTTGGGATTGTGATGCCTTTGCTGTCTTTCGGTCGGCGGACTGGCTGTGCAAAATTGTACGCGCAAGAAAGAATCCGTTTTTGATTCTTACTTGCGCGTACAATTTTGTGCAGACTGTCCGACATTCGAAAAACAGCAAAAATAAAGCATCACAATCCCACCCGTTCGAACTCGACTTCATTTCTGTCTAGCCACTTTTGAACCAGCCGCCCCTGTGTTCGCTCCCAGCCGAATGCCGGAAACTGTGTATTGGAAACGATTGGTTGAGATGTTCTTTGTCAAAGTTTCCAAAAAGTAAAAGTCAATAAAGTAGTGATCTGCTCGACAAATCAAAAATTATTTGGTAAAAATTTCTGATTTTTCTGACAAAATATTGCGTTTTTGCTTGAAATTTGGTAAAATAGAAGTAGTCTCAAATGATCGTTGAAACAAATAGGAGGAGCGGAGGGTATGAGTAAGAATAAACCAAAAAAGGAAGAGAAGAAAGTAGGAAAAAACGCAAGTGTACAGGCCAAGTTGATGACACCTATGGTTTTACTTTTAATAATTGCAATGTTTGTAAGTGTATTTTTTTTCGCGTCCGTAAAGAAATTGTATGAACAAGTAGATGAATTGACAGAGGAAGCAATCGGAAATGTGAATCGGATTTCAGATATAGATACAGAGTTTCAGTGTTTGCAGAAATTGATTTTTGCATACAGTATAAATGATGTGCCGGACACACTCGAACACATCGCAGGGGATGTGCAGAAAAGCCTGGAAAAGGTAAGTACTTTAATGGAAAAATGTGGAAATGAAATTGGTGACGATGATAAGGGATGCCAAGAGTTGTATGCCACTTTATCAGCGGATATGGAAAAATTTTTAGAATTGTACAACCAATCATTTGAAATGATCAGTGGCAATGAGAAAGAAGCGGGTATTCAGATTGCAAATAATGATTTAACGTTTGCTGGGGTAGCAGTGGAAGCAGATATTGAAAACTTTCAGGCAGAGACGGATGAGGAGGCAGAGGCACAGGTTAGTAAAATTAAGAGCATGAAGAGAAAAGCGTTAATACTTGCAAATGCCAGCTTTTTTTGTTTGGCTTTGATTTTTATCTTTGGTGTCTGGGTAATTCGTAGAAATATTGTAAAACCGTTAGGACAATCGTACCAGAAAGTACAGGAATTGCTAAAGAGTATCGAAGATGGCAGAGGGGACTTGAATTTGCGTCTTCCGGTATGGAGCGAGGATGAGATAGGCGCTTTGTCAAAAGGGGTCAATATTTTTGTTGAAACATTACAGACCATTATGAAAGAATTATCCCAGGATTCGAATGCAATTGATGAGGTTGTGGCAAGTATTGTCACACATGTAGATAAGGCAAACAGTAGTTCCTGTGATATTTCAGCAGTGATGGAGGAACTCTCCGCATCCATGGAAGAAGTGGCAAATTCCGCCGCTTCTATGAATGAGAATGCGTCAGATGCAGGCGAAAATATTGCATCCATTGCTTCAAATGCAAATGAGATCCTTGTGTATGCGAACCAGATGAGTGAGCGCGCGACACAGTTGAAACAGTCTGCAGAGAAAAATAAAGAGGAAACCACAAAGGTGATTTCTTCGATTGAAGTATCAATGAAAAAAGCGATTGAAAACAGCAACAGCGTATCTGAGGTTCAGAATCTGACGGAAGATATTTTGAGCATTTCAAGTCAGACGAATCTTTTGGCATTAAATGCGTCCATCGAAGCAGCGAGAGCCGGAGAGGCAGGAAAAGGATTTGCGGTTGTTGCAGAAGAAATTCGCCAGTTAGCGGATTCTTCCCGGGAGACGGCAAACAATATTCAGTCGATCAATAACATGGTGGTCAGTGCCGTGGAAGAGTTGATCAAGAACTCGAATGAGATTTTGAAATTTATTGATGAGACGATTTTGAAAGATTACGACAATTTTGTAAGTTCCGGTCAGCAGTACAATGAGGATGCGGAGTATGTCAATACGCAGATGACGGAGTTTGTGCAGAATACAGAGGAGAGCAATCGCTTGATCGGTGGTATGGTAGAAACATTTAAAGAAATTGCAAATGCGGTGGACGAGAGTGCCAATGCGATTTCAAATGCAGCCGGACAGACAACGCAGCTTGTTGAGGATATCAACGAGATTCAGAAAAATGTTATGACCAATCAGGATGTATCTGCGTCTCTGAAAGAGACAACGCAGCGATTCCAGACACAGTAAACAATTCTATACCATTCTTTGAAAGAAGATGCGCGAAAAATATCTCAACTTAGGGGATTCCTGTGCAGACGTTTTCGAAATTTGGCGGGGTTGGCAAGGCGGCGCGGCTGCTTTCAGAAGGGCTAGACAGAAATGAAGTCGAGTTTGGGTGGGCAAATCCGCTATGCCTTTGCTGTTTTGCCCACCCAAGCTCACTAACATTTCTGTCAAAGCCCTTCTGAAAGCAGCCGCGCCGCCTTGCCAACCCCGCCGAACTTCGAAAAAATCCGCACAGGAATCCTCAGCTGAGATCTGAATCACCCCAAAGAGTGGGGGAGTCGACACCGTTTCAGGTGGCCAATATAGTAGTGGTTGCATCACTTACGCTCAGATAAATCGTAAGTGCGTATGCAGACAAAAAAAGCTTGGGTTTACCGTGAAAAGTATGGTTGAATTGCTTGACCATGCTATTTTATTATAGTATAATAAATTAGGTGACATAAAATGAAACACAAAGAACAAAATGTACAGATATTACGCATTCTTTGTGTTGTTTTTATGCAATTGTGAAGAATCTTTAAGGAGGAAAGTAAATGAAAAAGAAGTTAGCGAAGATTGCAGTCGGCATCCTCGTTTCCGCAGCGATGGTTGTGACGAGCATACCGGTGGATGTGTTTGCCGGTGTCTGTGTTGGTCAGATCGACTTTGACGAAGGTATTGGCCTTCCATGGCATACTTGTCAGACAAATCCTGCAAGCCAGACATTCGAAATTGCAAACGGTACCTACAATGTAACGATTAAAAATCCAGGCGGAGCAAGCCGAGGCGGTGAAGACCGTTGGGATTTGCAATTGCGTCACAGAGGATTGAAAATTGAGAGCGGGCATACATATAATGTTACATTCGATATTAATTCAACCAGTGATGGACAGATGTGTGCAAAAATTGGTGATTTGAGTGGTCAAATTGAATTGTGGCATAATGCACAAGGATTGACAGAAACAAATACACAAAATCCAAAAAAGCCGGATGATCCAAATCAGTCCTGGGATTTGTTACAAATTCAAAAAGGTGATAATCATTTTGAATGTACATTTACTGCAAAACAGACTCTCGATATTGCAGAGTGGGCATTCCACTATGGCGGTAGTGGAAAGTATACGCCGACAGACTGTTTCCCGGTAGGAACCACTCTGAAATTCGATAATTTGAGTTTAGAGTGTACCACATGTGGAGAAGAAAATGGAGACGGATGTAACTGGGATAATACAAATGAGATGGGATTTGTTACACCAAGAAGTGATGTACGATTAAATCAGGTTGGTTATTTCTCCAATCTTTCGAAAGTAGCTTCTTATGCAACAGATAAAGAAATCGCACCAGTGTCATTTGAAGTAAAAAATTCATCCGGAAAGACTGTTTATGAAGGAACTGGTGTGAGCAAAGGAAAAGATGAAGATTCCGGTGAATATGTACAGTTATTAGATTTTACGGAACTCAAAGAATCCGGAAAAGATTTCACGATTGAAGTTTCGGATAAAGAGAATGTACAGACAAACAGATACACCAAAGAAAAATATGATATGTGGAAGAGTCAGCCATTTGACATCGCAGATCCTTCGAAAGGCGAAAATATCTACGAAGGTGCTTTGACAAATGCATTGAACTATTATTATCAGAACCGTTCTGGTGTAGCAATTGATTCGAAGTATATTACATCAGGCGATAAAGCAACACTGGCACATCAGGCAGGTCATGTCAACGATCAGGCATATGTGCAGTCAGAGTGGGTAAAATCTTATAAATCTGACGGATCTGATGTGGATAAGGCTTATCAGATTGATTGTACTGGTGGATGGTATGATGCCGGTGACCATGGTAAATATGTTGTAAACGGTGGTATTTCTGTATGGACATTGCAGAATATGTATGAGATGTCAAAAGCATCCGGAACAGAAAGTAAATGGGATGACGGAAAAACCATGCAGATTCCGGAAAATGGAAATGGAACTCCGGATATTTTGGATGAAGCCAGAGTAGAACTGGAATGGATGTTCAAGATGATCGTGGATTCCAAAGATCCTTATTATGGAAGTAATATGTCAGGTATGGTCTACCACAAGATGCATGACCATAAGTGGACTGGTTTAGGTGTTAAAGCTTGGGATTATGCAGATAAATGGGGAACCATTCGTATTGTAAAACCACCTACGACAGCTGCTACGTTAAACGTGGCTGCAACCGCAGCACAGGCAGCACGTCTGTGGAAAGGTATTGATGATACATTTGCAGCAAAATGTTTAGAGAAAGCAAAACTTACATATGAAGCAGCAAAAGCAAATCCTGCAGTATACGCACCACTTGATCAGGCAATCGGTGGTGGTGCTTACGGAGATGACTATGTAGAGGATGATTTTTATTGGGCAGCATGTGAGCTGTATGCAACAACAGGAGATCAGACTTATTTAGATGATCTTTCTTCTTACAAAAATAAAAATGATTCTACTGGAAATGACAAAGCATTTAGCCTCACAACCAATCTTGGTGGTGGTGAGAACAGCGGTTCTTTCAGTTCTTTTAACTGGGGATGTACCGCAGGTCTTGGAACTTTGACTCTGTATTTAAATGAAGATAAACTGGCAGATGATCAGAAAGAGTCTGTAGAATCTGCAATCGTATCTGCAGCAGATGCCTATATTGCACAGGAGCAGAATGAAGGAATGGGTATCCCATACAGATCTACCACGTTTTCAGATGCGATTAATATCGGAGAAGGTATAGAGGTCAATGGTTATGAGTGGGGTTCTAACTCTTTTGTTGTAAATAATGCAATGGTTATGGCATATGCTTATAAGATCAAAGGAACAAATGAGTACATGAGCGGTGTCAGCACAGCAATGGATTACATTTTTGGACGAAATGGTCTTGGAATTTCTTATGTAACAGGTATGGGTGAATATCATACCAAGAGTCCACATCACAGATATTGGGCACATGAGATTGACAGTTCCTTCCCAAGCGCTCCGGATGGAGTTATGTCTGGTGGCGCAGGTTCCGGTCTTCAGGATCCTTACGTAGCAGGACTTGGATATGTTAGAGGAAAAGTAGCACCTCAGAAATGTTATGTAGACTCTGCGGAAGCATGGTCTGTAAACGAGGTTACCATTAACTGGAATGCACCGTTTGCATGGGCATTGTCCTTTATTGAAGATGAAGCTGTTACAGCGCCGAATGCAGATGGTTCTGGTGGCGGAAGCAAACCGAGTGTAAAACCAAGCACAAGCAAACCGAGCAACGGAAGCAGCACAAGTAAACCAAGCAGCGGAAGCCAGAATGGTTCCGAAGGCGAAGGAAGCCAGAGCGGTTCCGACAATAAACCAGGAAGCGGAAGTCAGAGTGGTTCAGACAACAAACCAGGAAGCGGAAGTCAGAGTGGTTCAGACAATAAGCCAAGCCAGGGTAGTTCTGAAAATGACAAACCAAGCAATGAGCCAAGCCAGGGCGGTTCGGACAATAAGCCGAGCAATAAGCCAAGCCAGGGCAGTTCCGAAAATGACAAACCAAGCAATCAGCCGAGCCAGGGTGGTTCTGAAAATGACAAACCAAGTAATGAGCCAAGCCAGGGCGATTCGAACAATAAACCGAGTCAGGGTGGTGCTGACAATAACAAACCGGGAAGCGGAAGCCAGAGCGGTTCTGACAATAACAAACCAGGAAGCGGAAGCCAGAGCGGTTCGAATGATCAGCCGAGCAATAAACCGAGCCAGGGCGGTTCTGACAATAACAAACCGGGAAGCGGAAGCCAGAGTGGTTCAACTGAAAAACCAGAAGGTGGAAGCCAGGGTGGTTCTGAAAGTGGAAGCTCTGCAAAACCAGAATCCGGAGAAATCGTATTAGGCGCAGAATCTCTTCTTGTAAAAGAGGGAGAAGAAGGTACCTTGAAAGTATTTGCAAACGGAAAAGATGTAACAAAAGATGCACAATTTGTGATTGCAGATGAAACAAAGGCAACTGTAACAACAAACAATGCGATCAAAGGACTGAAAGTCGGAACAACAAAAGTCATTGTTATTTATGGTGATGATTCCGATGTATTTGATTTGTATGTAACAGATAAAGATGGAAATATTGGTAGTGGATCAAGCTCAACAACACCAAGCATTTCCACAGCTACAGGAATCGATGTTTATCCGAAGAAAGTGACATTAGAGAAAAACAAAGACAATGAATTGCGTGTTCTTGCAAAACTCGATAAAGATGTTTTGAAAGATGTGACCTCTTTAGGAGCAACCTTTAAATCAGCAGATTCGTCTATCGTAACTGTTTATGATAATAACAAAATCATCGGTCTGAAGAAAGGTGAGACGACCGTAACAGCAACATGGAGCAACGGAACCAAAGAGTTCAGCGCAGAATGCAACGTCAATGTTGTAGAAGAAGGAACAGCCGGATCAAGCGGCAGCACTGGAGATAAAGTAAATGTCACAGAAGTGCGTCTGAATTCGACAGCAAGCGTAAAGGCAGGTGAGGCGATCGAACTGCAGGCAACAGTACTGCCTTCAAATGCAACAAATAGTACGGTCATCTGGACGGCTTCTTCCTCAGCTGTACAGTTAATTCCGAACGGAGATAAAGTCGTTGTACGTGCGAACAAAGAAGCAGGCGGACAGACTGTCAGAATAACAGCAACTGCCGGAGCAAAACAGGCAACTTGTGACGTTACAATCTTAAAAACAAGTGAAGGCGGCGGAAGCAGCAGTACAGACAGTTCCATCTATGTAAAGAGTATTTCGGTTGATAAGAAGTATGTGAAGATGGCATTGAATCAAAAAACAAGCAAAGCCATTACAGTAAAAGTACAGCCGACAAATGTAAAAGAACAGGGACTGAAAGTTTCTACGACATCAAAGAATATTGCAACTGCAAGTTATAGCACCAGCAAGAAGAAATTAACCATTAAAACGGGTAAAAAGATTGGTGTGGCGAAACTTACATTGACAACGAAAGCAAAGACATCAGCTGGAAAATATGTGAAGAAGACTCTTTATGTTACAGTGAACCCACCGAAAGTATCTAGCGTAAAGAAAAAAGCGGTTTCTAAAAATGCAGTAAAACTGACATGGAAGAAACAGACTGGTATATCTGGTTATCAGGTATATTACAGCGGTGCTGGTAAAAAGGGAACAAAGAATATCAGCAAGAACGCTACTTCCTATACACTTAAAGGCTTGAAAGCAGGTAAGAAATACAGCATCAAGGTAAGAGCATACTATAAGAAGAGCGGTTATGCTACCGGTTATGGTCCATATTCCACCATACTGAAAGTAACAACAAAAAAATAATCCGAAAATTCTATTAAAGATAGAGTCTGATGGATTTCAGAAAGGCGCCTTTGGGCGCCTTTCTTTTATACAGAAATTCTGATTTGTCGAGCAAACCCCTATGTTACTGACTCCACTACTTTTTTGGGGAGTTTGACGAAAAATATCTCAACCGGGGGGAGTTCTTATACGGACGTTTCCGACATTCGGCTGGGAGCGAACACAGGGGCGGCTGGTTCAA
>JBJENW010000321.1:0-7788 GCA_051880395.1 Lachnospiraceae bacterium
GCCCGAATCCCGGAAACTGTGTATTGGATGCGGTAGGCTGAGATCTGTTTCTTGGTGGTGGTGTTTGTTACCGGACGCAGGAGTCGTGTTTTTTCGGAGGGCAGACACACATGGGGCAAAACGTCCGCATAGGACCCCTTGCGTTGAGATATTTTTCGTTTAGGAAGAGAATGGCGAATGTGATTACTTTTTTGGATATTTTAAAAGGATTCCGGTATACCTATATTTTTTGAGCGAAAGTTTTTGTAGATGGAAGAAATCTTTACATTATACAGAAAAGTTTCGGGCAGCCATTTCTTTTCCCGGACAAAAGATATCTTAACCATCCGGTTCCAATACACAGTTTCCGAGATTCGGCGGTGGCGCGCACAGGGGACGGCTGTTTCAAAAGTGGATTTGACAGAAATGTTAGTGAGTTTGGATGAGAAAAATCGCGATGCCTTTGCTGTCTTGCCGTAAGGCGGAGAGGCTGTGCGGATGTGTACGCCAGAGAAAGAATCTGTTTTTTGAGTCTTGCTCTGGCGTACACATCCGTGCAGAATGTCCGACATACGGAAGACAGCAAAAATAAAGCATCGCAATTTTTCTCGTCCGAACTCGACTTCATTTCTGTCAATCCACTTTTGAAACAGCCGTCCCCTGTGCACGCCCCCCGCCGAATTTCGGAAACGTCCGTTTTAAAAAGAAAAAGGTGACATAATATTTAAAATGCGTTGAAATGTGCAGAAAAGCTTGTTATAATAAACCATAGATGTGTAGAAAAAACGTCAAATTTTCTGCAAAGAGAAATGAGTGGAACGTATCATAGGAGGAATTGTTTTATGAGAAAAAAGACCAGAGGAACCGCATGGCTGTGTAGCCTGACACTTGCGGTTACAAGCTGCTTTGGAAACATTTCGTTCGTAAATGCGGCTCAGACAGAGCCGACGGTGAAAATGGAGCAGACATCCATACGAGATACAAAAGGGCAGGGATTGCGTTTTCAAATGGAGATGACAGGCATTTCGCAGGCAAAGGATTATGGAATCGAGTTGACTGCAGAAGATGGGAAAACAATCGAAATTTCGAAAACGAAAGGGTATACAAATCTGTATGCAAAGAATCAAAAGGAAGATACCGCATCTTATACCGCAGTTGTGACGGATATTGATGAGAAGAATTTTTCTAAGGAAATTCAGGCGAAGGGATTTGTCACTTACGAGAAAGACGGAAGAGAATATACACAGAAAACACCGGTACAAACCACCACGATTCAGAAAACCGCCGATCAGACGCATTATGTCTATAATACGACGAATGGACTTTGGGAAAAACAGCCGGGGGATTGGGAGACTCCGAGCGAGGAAACAAAACCGAGCGAACAGCCGAGTGTAGATGTCCCACAGACACCAAGCAGAGAGGAAAAACCGAGTGAGAACGAGAGCGTCAGCGCACCGCAGACACCGAGTAAAGATGAGAAACCAAGTGCTGTCTCCGTTCCGAGTGAAGGTGGAAACGAAAGTGTTTCCGTAAGTCCGAGCAAAGAGGAGACACCGAGTGCGAATCCAGAACCGAGCAGGGATGCGGATGTAAGCATGCCGGAGAAACCGAGTGAAGACGAAACGGTCAGTGCTCCGGAAAAACCGAGCGAGGAGGAAAAGCCAAGTGACGTTGAAACACCAAGCACTCCGGGAGAAAACGTTCCTGTGACAGGAATTACGATCGCAGAACAGAATAAAGAATTGAAGATTGGAGAAACATTTTCCTTGAATGCGCAAGTGCAGCCGGAAAATGCGACCAATAAAAACGTGATTTATACATCAAATAAGCCGGAATTTGCAGAGGTGGATGAAAATGGCGTGGTCACAGCAAAGCATGCCGGAATTGCATCGATCACAGCTGCGACAGAGGACGGAAACAAACAGGCAGTCTGCATTGTGACGGTAGTAGAGACCGCAGTTAGTCCGAGTACTCCGTCACAGGCACCGAGCGAAGGGGAAACACCAAGTACACCGACAGATACGACCGAAACACTGGATCTGAAAGTGGCAGACAAATCAGAGAATACCACGGTCAAAGAAAATGCGGATGGAAGTCTCACCGTTTCCTTTACAAACGATTATGACGGTGTAATTTTTGCATTGCCAGAAGGAAAAACAGCAGCAGATTATTTTTCCGTGACAGTTGATGTGACGAGTGAAGAGCAGTTCGGATTCTGGCTGATTTCTGATCCGTCTGATGGAACAGCATTAAAAGCAGATTATCCGGCATATACTGTGGCACAGACGACAAGAGGTACTTATACGCTGCCGTTTGATTCCGCGACGACGCCGGAAAAAGGAAAATATATAAAATTAATGACATTGAAAAATGCGTACTATGGAAATCCGGCGAAACACACACCGATTACGATTCATAGTATCACATTGGTAAAGAAAACCAATCTTGACGAACTGGGTACGACTTTGTTAGACGCATACAAAGATATTTTCGGTTATGTCGGAAATGCCGGCGAATTGGGAAATCTCAAGAATGCGGACACCATGAAGTACTACAAGAAAGAATATAACAGCTATACCTGTGGAAACGAAATGAAACCGGATTATATTTTGCGCAAAAACGGTGCGAAAACGCTGATTTCCACAGAAGAGGCGAAACAGAAATATACGATTCCCAAAGATTACAAGGAATCGAAGGTACCGGATTTGTACTTTGATGTCATGGATGAAACCTTAAAAATTGCATCGGAAAACGGCATCAAAATGCGTGGACATACGTTAGTATGGCACAGCCAGACACCGAGCTGGTTTTTCCGGGAAAATTATGAGGACAACGGAGCCTTTGTCAAACCGGAAGTCATGGATGCCAGAATCAAATTTTATGTGACAAATGTGATGGAACATGTGTATAATGGAAAATACAAGGATGTCATTTACGCATGGGATGTGGCAAATGAGTACTTCCATCAGAACAAAGATCAAAACAGTGGATGGTTTGGCGTCTATGGAAACGAATTTGTTCAAAATGGACAGTTTACAACGAATCCGTCGTATGTGAAACTGGCATTTGAAACTGCAGACAGTGTTCTTAGAGCAGCAGGGATGCGAGATCAGGTACATCTGTTTTATAATGATTTCAATACAAATCAGGTGGCAGATGACATTATAAGCCTAATTCATTTCTTAAATGAAAAAGATGCGTTAAATCCAGACGGAGACAAGCTGTGTGACGGAATCGGTATGCAGAGCCATTTAGATGTGCAGTGGCCGAGCGTGAATGATTATCTGAAGGCGTTGAAGAAATTCCAGAGCGAAGGATTTGAGATTCAGATCACCGAACTGGATGTTACGTTAAACCGCCTGGGTCAGGGACACACACAGGAAGAGTGGAACCAGTACTGGCGGGATCTGATGAATGGACTTGTGGCAGCAAAAAATGACGGAGCCAATATCACCGCATTCGTTATCTGGGGCATGTACGATGCAGTTTCCTGGCGTGCGGAGAACACACCGCTCTTATGGGGAAACAGTTATTATGACCGCAAACCGGTATACAACGATGTGATCGCAGCGGCAGCCGGTTACAAAGGAAGTAAGGCAAAAGCCGCACAGCCAAAACTCTATGCAACAGAGGACATCGTAGAAGGAAAAGATAACGAGATCTCCTTCACAAAATTTTTCGATGAGCCAGAGCCGCCGGTGACACCACCAAGCACGAGCGAGCCGGAAGAACCGACACAGCCGACACAGCCACAGGAAAAACCGGTGACAGAAGTTCGCATCAGTCAGTCGGTTGCAAGTCTGCAGGTGGGATACACATTGAATCTGTTTGCGCAGGCATCCCCATTGGATGCAGTGGAGAGCACCATTCTCTGGAAATCCACGAATCCACAGGTTGCAAGTGTGGATAAAGACGGATGTGTGACCGCGATTTCAACCGGAATTGCGCATATCATTGCGTATACAGCAAATGGAACGAGCGCGGAATGTATACTGACTGTCTGGGATACACATCTGGATGAGCCGAGTGATCAGACACCGACCGTTCCGGAGAAGGTGAAAGTGGAGAGTATCCAGTTCAAACAATCCAGTTATTCTCTGGAAACAGGGGATGAACTGCAGTTAGAGACAACCATCACACCGGCAAACGCGACGAATCAGAATAAGATCTGGAACAGCAGCGATGATGCAACGGTATCTGTAGACCAGAACGGCTATGTGACGGTAAAGAAATCCGGAACCGCAGTGATCACCGTGACGACCGAGGATGGAGGTTATCATGCATCCTGTCTGATCGAGGCAAAAGATCCGGAGATTCCGGTGGAAGGGATTTCTGCAAAATCCACGATCAGCCTTGTGGCAGGTGCAAAAGCATCGATCGGAGCAAAAGTCATTCCAGACGATGCGACAAACAAGAAACTCAGCTATAAGAGCGACAATCAAAAAATCGTATCCGTCAGCAGCACAGGCAGCCTGAAAGCGGGCGTGCCGGGTGTGACAACGGTCCGAATCAGTGCGGCAAACAATAAAACAAAGAAGATCACTGTAAAAGTATCTCCAAAGAAACAGGCGACACCGAAAGCCAAAGGCATTACAAAATCCAGCGTAAAGATCAGCTGGAGCAAACAGAGCGGTGTCAGCGGTTATCAGTTATATTACTGTGACAAGAGTGGAAAATACAAACGTTACAAGACAACGACAGCTGCATCTGTTACCGTGAATAAATTAAAGAAGAGTGCGAAATACAAATTCAAAGTACGTGCTTATAAAAAGACCAGTTCCGGAACACTGTACGGTGCATTTTCCAATACCTGCAGCATCAAGACAAAAAGTAAATGATAAAAAAATAAAACAAAAATAAAACAAAAATAAAAGCTCTCCCCACATGAGAAACCGGGGTGTGGGGAGAGAAAAAGGAGACGAACTATGCAAAAGACCAACCGGACAAAGAGACTAGAAGGAACACAACCAGAAGGCGTCAAAGGCGCCGTTTCAAAACACCCCTGCATACTGGCATTTTTTGTGACATGTATCGCATTCTGGGTGTATTTGTTTTTTACAAAAACATATCCGTTCGGAAACGATACCCTGTTGATTTGGGATGCAGACAGACAGTATCTTCCGTTCTATGCACACATCAAAACCGCGATTCTCGATGAAGGATTTTGGAATTATTCCTGGTCGAAATCATTGGGAGGCGAAGTGCGAAGCCTCTTTGCATATTATTGTGCAAGCCCATTTTATTTTGTATTTTTATTTGTTCCGAAAACCGCAGTTCCATTTGCGGTCATCCTCGTGATCATGTTAAAATATGCCGTTGCGGCTGCAGCATTTGCCTATTGTGTCGATCATCTGTTTGAGCGCAAACACATGGCATTTTTGCTGATCGCATCCTTGACATATGCATTTATGGGTTACAACATTGCCTATAATATCGCAATGTCCTGGATCGACGGTGTGATGCTTTTGCCACTCGTGGTGATCGGATTAGAGCGTTTGATCACACAGAAAAAATCCCTGATGTATATGGTTTCCCTGGCACTGTGTGTGGCGTCAAACTTCTACATCGGCTATATGATCTGCATCTTCTCCGTGGTCCTCTACTTTGTGATCAGTGCATGGAGAAAATGCAGTTTAAAAGGAACGATCCTTCGATTTGGACTGTCTTCCCTGTTAGCAGGAGGTATGAGCTGTGTGGTATGGCTCCCAATTCTGCGAAGCCTGAAAAATACCAGAGTCGGTGCGACCAGCCAGACATTGGAATTTCGGGAAAATTTCAACTTCTTTGATATCTTTGCAAAATTTTATACCGGAACCGTCAATGCGGAGGAGATTAAAAACGATGGCCTGCCGCAGTTGTATATCGGTGTCATCATGCTGTTTTTGGCTGTGTTGTATTTTGCAAATAAAGACATTGCACTCTGGAAACGAATGACCTGTTTTGGATTGATCGCATTTTTAGCCGTTTCTTTC
This sequence comes from Lachnospiraceae bacterium, assembly GCA_051880395.1. GTDB lineage: Bacteria > Bacillota > Clostridia > Lachnospirales > Lachnospiraceae > JBJENW01. The sequence goes on from JBJENW010000321.1 coordinate 5,952, forward strand.
CAGATTGCCGGATTAAATGTGATGTGGCACGGATTCAGCGCGAATGCCTGCTTTAACTACAGATATTCGTTCCTTTTGACCTTTATCCTGATTGTTTTAGCATATGATGCACTGAATCGCCTCGATCTGATGGATCCGGGAACGGTCTGCAAGGTCTTTCTTGGATTTTTGGCAGCAACGATTCTCATCTACAAACAGGGATTTACGACGCTGACATTCGAAAACGTATATAAAGATATCGCAGCTCTGGCTGTGTTTGTTGTGGCAGGCGTGGCCTATATCGCGACGAAAAAAGGTTGGATCATGAATCTCGCCGTCTGCGTACAGGCAGGAATGCTGATCTTTAATGCGACACTGACGACCGATCAGATCCGCGATAATCTGCAGCACAATACGCAGAAAGAATATGCGGATTACATTGACGAGGTACAGCCGGCGGTCGATTATGTAAAAAATACGGACGATTCCTTTTGCCGTATGGAAAAAGATTTTTCCTATAACGGCTGCTACGAAAACGAACCGATGCTGTTTGATTACCGCGGAATTTCCCATTTTTCCTCAACTATGGATCAGGATATGCGAACCTTCATAAAGGCGATGGGCTTCCATCAGACCTGGATGGTACAGCTCTATGGAAAAGGAAGTACAGAAGGTGCAAATGACCTGATGGGCGTAAAATATCTTCTGACAAAAGATACCCCGCATGTGCAGGAAAGCTATACATGGGTGAAAGATGTCAATGACATTCATATCTACCAGGACAATGATGTGCTCGGTGTAGCGGCACTGGCAGACGCCATTTACGAGCCAACGGATACGGAAAATCCGTTTGCATTCTTAAACGGATACTTCCAGGCATTGGATGAGACAGTCGGTGAGATTTACACGCCGGTAGAATTTGGGGAAGCGTCATTTGTTTCCGTAGATAATACATGGGATGACGGCTGGTCACAGAACAAGCTGGAAAATATTTCCGATTCGTCGAGAATGGAATATACCTTTTTTGCAGAGAAAAATGAACCACTGTATATGCAGATGGATACCAATGAGTACTGGGATGCGTGGGATGTCTATGTAAACGGAAATTATTTAGACGGCGTACATCCAAACCAGGCAGTCATGTATCTGGGAACCTTCGCAGAGGGTGAGCAGGTGACGGTCAGCCTGAAACCGCCGGTTGGCACGGATGAAGTGCGCTACGATGATGTTCGTATGTACTACGAAAATACCGATGCACTGAATGAACTGACCGCTTCTGTAAAAGCAAAGAGCGGCGAGCTGAATCTGGTGAAAAATACGAAACTCGAAGGCACCATCGATGTAGAAGAAAACGGAAAATATCTGATGTTCTCCATTCCATATGACAAAGACTGGAGCATCACCATCGACGGAGAACCGGCGAAAGTCTTAAAAACCGCACAGGCATTGATGGCGGTACAGATTCCGGCCGGCGAACACACCTATAAGTTGCAGTATAAGGCATCCGGGTCGGTGGTATCCCTGCTGATTACACTTGCAAGTATTGCCATCGTTGTATTCTTCGAACTACGCAAAAAAAAGAAAAAAGAACAGACAAAATAAAATAGATCTCAGCCGAGGGAACGTTCCGGTGCGGACGTTCCCAGGATTCGGGCAGGCACAGACCACAGGGCGGCATCTTCCAGTGAGGCTAGACAGACATGAAGTAAGTTTTGACGGGCAGTTCTGTGATGCTTTATTTTTGCTGTTTTTTGAAGGTTGGACAAACAGCACATCCTGTTCGCCCGGCTAAGAATCAAAAGTGGATTCTTTTCCGGGCGGACAGAATGCACCGTTTGTTCAACAATCAAAAAACAGC
>JBJENW010000322.1:0-7652 GCA_051880395.1 Lachnospiraceae bacterium
AGACCCCATATGTGTATGACAATGCCGGATGGTATGAACAGTGGATAGATGATAGAGGGGCTATTATCAAACGAGGTCAGGAGTAAGATTGGTTACAAATGTGATAGTTCTAATTTAATAAAAATGAGAAGTGTACTATTTTTTGATTTTAATAAAAAAGGTGTATTCTCTACAAAAAGATATCGACAGATTCCAGTTCTATGAAAAGAAAATAGTGAGTGATTCAAAGGGCATCAACCGTAAAAAAGTTGGTGCCTTTTTGCTATCCCAAATGGGTACTGACTGAAATCTGGTCGGTACCTGTTTTTTTGTATCTAAAAAAATACAATAAAATTTTCAAAACAGGTCAACATTTACCCTCCCCAGGAATTGGTCTATTACATGCGGATGATCATAGACCCAAGATGTGGGAGAAAAACGAAGCATGACCACGCGGAGATCCTGACCTGTCTTACAGCCGGTTTTCTGGCAGGGAGAAATACTATCCGCAGATGCCTGAAATGGTGTGAAAACCACATAGATTTTTTGAAACAGCATCTGGAACTTGAGAATGGGATTGCATCACTGTCAACTGTTTCAAGGATTCTTGGAAACATTGATGAAGAAATGTTCTGTCTGGTATTTATAGAGTGGATGGCAGGGATTCTCAGAATAAAGGGGATAAATATAGCGATTGACGGAAAAGCACTGCGTGGAAGCATGGAAAAAATCAGGGGTAAACAGGCACCGTACATTCTGAATGCGATTGATACCGCTACAGCTCTTGTCATAGCACAGCTTCCGATAGCAGAAAAGGAAAATGAAATAGTGGCAATTCCCAAACTGCTGGAACTGCTGAACATAAAGGGGAGTCTGGTTACTATAGATGCAATCGGGACGGCAAAATCAGTCATGGACACCATTCGTAACAAAGAGGCAGATTACCTTCTGACAGTAAAGAAAGGAAATCCGTTAACCTATCAGGAAACAGAAGAAATGTTCAGGGAATTGGAAAAAGAAAAAAGGGCGGGGCATTCTGGGAAGGCGGCAGTGTATGAAAAACAGCTGGCTTCCTATGATGTCTGCAAAACATCGGAAAAAAACCGGAGCCGCATGGAGTACAGGGTCATGCAGGTCTGCCATAATACAGATCTGATTACCATGTGTAAAAAGCAGAAAGAAATTAAAACGATAGGATGGCTCGAACAGGTAAGGATTCCAATGGAAAAAGATAAGGATGGGAAAGATATAACGCCCGCTTATGAAGATTTCCTAAAAAGTGGAACAGTCAGGAAGCCCCGGATAACAGCCGGAGACAGTTTTACAGATGACATTCATCGGGTGGGACTGATCTCCAGCAGGAAAATGTCAGCACAGAAAATGTTGGAAACAAAAAGAAATCACTGGAAAATAGAAAACAGCCTTCATTACGTATTGGATGATCTTTTCAGGGAGGACAGGTCGCCGGCAAGGAAAAGTAAGAATAACCTTGCTGTTATCAGAAAAATCGTCTACAATCTTCTGCGGATTGCCATCATAGTGGAAAAACCAGAGTCAGGTCCGACCGAAATGCGCGACCAATTCAGTGATAACCTGACTCTGATAGAAAAATATGTATTCAGAGGAATACCAGCCCTCTGATAAATGTATTGTAACATAATAAAAAAAAGATGGTATCAGCAATAGGGGGATTTTTGCGCATTTTTAGTAGATCCCAAGACTTACGTACTTTAAAGAGGGCTGGAAGATGCAATGACGAACCAGAAAACCATTAGGTCGCATTCATGAAACAACCCTAACGGAAGGTAACTTCTCACTTCAAATAAAAGAGAAAATATGGTAAAACATCCATAAGGATGTTTACTGAGGAGGAAGAGTTTTGGAAAATGCGGTATGGGTGCTAATGATGCTTCTCATTCTGTGTGTGGTAGTTGTGGTGGCTTTGATTTTTGTGCACAGGGCAAATGGGGAACGTGATACGGCAAAGCAGGAGTTAGCAGATGCAAAGACAGAGTTTTTATCAAAAGTTAGTTATGATATCAAAACGCCCATGAATGTAATTGTTGGAACTACCGCTCTTGGTATGGAAGAGACGGATGACCCTGAGAAAATGAAAGAATGCTTAGGCAGAATACAGAGCGCTAGTGAGTTTTTGATGGAGCTTTTGAATGATTTATTAGACATGTCAAAAATTGAGACGGGTAAATTTCATTTACATCCGAAGCCATATGCTTTTTCGGATTTTGCAGAGGGAATCCGATTGTTAATGGAACCGGCCTGCCGAAAAAAGAACATTCGTTTTGAGATGACAGAGGAGGAAATCAACATCAATATGATGGTAGATCCAATGCGTTTCCAACAGATTTTTTTTAATTTGCTGACGAATGCGGTGAAGTTTACGCCGGAAGGAGGTATGGTTACTTTTCGTATTTGTAATTATGCTACCCATAATGATGTTTTTTCCGCAGATTATGTGGTGAAGGACAATGGTATCGGTATGAGTCAGGAGTTCCAGAAGATTCTTTTTGAGCCGTTTACTCAGGAGACCGGACATAGAGCAGAAAAGCGCAATGGTGCCGGATTAGGACTTGCTATTACTCGCAATATTGTAGATTTAATGAAAGGCAGCATTTCCATAAAGAGTGAGTTAGGGGAAGGAACTGAGGTAAAGGTTCATCTGGATGTAGAGATTGCATCTATTCAGCCGGAAATGGAAAGCGAACAATTAGGGATGCAGGATATAAGACAGATACTTAGGGAGAAAAGAGTATTGTTAGCAGGGGATCATCCCATGGATGTGGAGATTACAAGACGCATTCTGGAAAATGTCAATATGGATGTGGTTTGTGTAGAAAGCGGAAAAGAGGCATTTGAAGTGTTCTGCAGGGAAGAGGAGTTTTATTTTGATGTGCTACTGATGGATATTTGTATGCCGGAAATGGATACTCTGCTTGTAGCTAAGCAGATACGTCAGACGCATAGGGGGGATGCGCAGATTATCCCGATGATAGCTTTGACGGTCAACGATTCCGTGGAGGACATACATTCCTGTAAAGAGGCGGGAATGGATGCTCATATTGCAAAGCCTATAGAGCCACAGAAATTATACCAGATATTATGTGAACACTTACAGGAAACGTTAGGGAAAAATAGTAAAAAAATATAGTATGAAAAACGATTTAGAAAAAAAGCAGGTTCAGTTGGACCTGTTTTTTTGTTTCATAGAAAAGACATTGTTGTATTGAAGTGGGAAAAGTTGCAGGTATTTATTGGAATTTCACAAAATTATAATTGAAAAATTGTTTACTATTAAGGCTTGAAAGTTTCTGAAAATGACTATATTATTTACTTATGAAACAAAAAAGCTTCCAACAAAAATAAAACATAATAGCTAAAGCGTACGTGAGTGTTTTTTAAGTTGGAGCAAAAATGAGAATCAATTTAAAAGAGAAGGAGAGGAAGGAAATGAGAAAGGCACTCATAAGTCCACAAAAGTATGTACAGGGGGAAGACGAGTTATTAAACTTAGGTTATTTTGTAAAGCAGTATGGAGATAAAGCAATGTTGATTGCACATCCGGATGATGTAAATCGTGTTAGAACAAAGCTTCAAATAACAGCAGAAAGATTTGGAGTAGAGTTTTTTGCAGCGGGTTTTGTTGGGGAATGTTCCAGACAGGAAATTGCACGAGTTCAGGCTCTGGCAAAAGAAAAAGGCTGCAACTGTACGATTGGTTTAGGCGGGGGAAAAGCGATTGATACCGCAAAGTGTGTAGCAGAAGGGGAGAACTTGATTATTGTTCCGACTATTGCAGCAACAGATGCACCAACATCACACTCAGCTGTTGTATATACACCAGAAGGTGCATTCGATGACTATTTCTACTTTAAGGCAAATCCAAACGTAATCTTGATTGACACAACTGTTATTGCAGCAGCTCCAACAAGATTTCTGGTGTCTGGTATGGGAGATGCTTTATCAACTTATTTTGAGGCAAGAGCCAATGTGCGTTCTAATACAAAAGTAAATGCGGGGCTTCCTTGTGGTGTACGTGAAGGAATTTGCCCACCGGCTTATGGAACAAGAGCTGCTTTTGCATTGGCAGAGCTTTGTTACAAGAATTTACTTGAGTTTGGTTCTTTGGCAAAGGAAGCTTCGGATCGTAACGAAGTTACAGATGAATTAGAAATGATTGTCGAGACAAACATTTTACTCTCTGGTCTGGGATTTGAATCAGCAGGACTTGGCGCCGCACATGCTATTCACGACGGATTGACTGTCCTTGAAGAAACACATCATTATACACATGGCGAAAAAGTATCATTTGGTACAATCTGCCAGTTGGCGTTGGAAAAGGCTAACGGTACGACAACAGATGATGAAATTAATGAAGTGTTAGGATTTTGTACTGGTGTTGGTCTTCCTGTTTGTCTGGAAGATATCGGCGTTACATCAATCTCTGATGAAAAACTTCGTGAAGTTGCTGAAAAGTCGTGTATTCCGGAGGAATCAATTTATGCAATGCCGTTTAAGGTAACGGTTGAAGGTGTAATGGATGCAATTTTAACAGCAGATCAAATTGGTAAGGCATATAAAGAAAATCATTAATTATATTGAGAAAATTAGATATCACAGGGGTTATAAGAGTAGGAGGAAGTATGCAGAAAATAATTAATAGACCAGAAACTGTAGTTATGGAAATGTGCAACGGAATTGCAAATGCACATCCAGATTTAGAGTTTATTCAAAAATACAAAATTATTAAGAAAAAGGATATTGATAAAAATAAAGTTTCACTGATTTCTGGTGGTGGTTCGGGTCACGAGCCAGCACATGCTGGATATGTTGGAAAGGGAATGCTTGATGCAGCTGTGTGCGGAGATGTGTTTGCATCACCATCGCAGGTGCAGGTATATCAGGCACTGAAAGCTACGGCAAGCAGCAAGGGAACACTAATGATCATCAAGAACTATTCCGGTGATATGATGAATTTCAAGAATGCAGCATTCCTGGCAGCAGAAGATGGTGTTCAGGTTGACTACGTGAAGGTGGAAGATGATATAGCAGTACAGGATAGTCTGTATACAGTAGGACGCCGTGGTGTGGCAGGAACAGTATTTGTACATAAGTGTGCGGGTGCAGCAGCAGAGAAGGGGAAAGATTTACAGGAAGTAAAGCGCATTGCGCAGAAGGCAGCGGATAATGTTCGCTCACTTGGATTTGCATTTAGTTCATGTACTGTTCCGGCAGCAGGAAAACCAACATTTGAAATTTCGGATGGGGAAATGGAATTTGGTGTTGGGATTCACGGTGAACCGGGAATCAGAAGAGAGAACATTGCAACGGCAGATGAATTGGCAGAACGCATCGTATCTGCTTTGCTGGACGAACTGAAGATTAACGATGAGGAAGTATCTGTACTGATTAATGGATTTGGTTCTACACCTTTACAGGAACTATATCTATTCAATAACTCTGTTGCTAAGATTTTGGCAGCTAAAGGAGTTAAGACATATAGGGTTTTTGTTGGAAACTTTATGACAAGTATTGATATGCTTGGTGCCTCTGTATCACTGCTGAAAATGGATGATGAATTAAAGGAGATGCTTGATACGCCTTCAGAAGCACCGGGATTTAGAGTGGCTGGGCCAACAGAGACGCCAGCATATACAGAGATTATGTACGGAGCAGAAGACAATACAGATGTATCATTTAAGGCGGATACTACAAAAATGAGTAAAATTTCCAATGGTAAAAAAATAGATTTGGATGGAATGGTATATCTGGTTGATAAGATGGCAGAAATCATAATCGAAAATGAACAGCCGTGGTGTGAACTTGATTCACATGCGGGAGATGGAGATTTCGGACAGTCTGTAGCCAAGGGCTTCCGCCAAGTCAAGAGAGAATGGCTTGATGTGACAGAAAATCACAAAGACAACATTGGTGATTTCATTGGAGCAGTTTCTATGATTATTATGGAAAATTGTGGTGGCGCCTCCGGTCCAATCTGGGGTTCTGCATTCCGTTCTGCCGGGAAGAATGCAGGGGATAAGAAAGAATTGACAGTCGGAGAGTTCGCAGCGATGCTTCAGGCGGCAGTTGCAGGTGTACAGGCTACTGGAGAACGATCTTTTGGACGAGGTGCAGTAGTAGGAGACAAGACCTTAATTGATGCGTTGGTTCCTTGTGCAGATGAGTGGGTGGCATGTGCTGCTGAAGATTGTGATTTGGCAACTTCATTTGCAAGAGCAGCTAAAAAAGCAGTAGAAGGAGCTGACGCAACGGCAGAGCATGTTGCGCACATGGGACGCGCAGGTACAGTCGGTGAGAGATCAATCGGTTATCCGGATGCAGGAGCTTATGCTTTGGGACAAATTTTTACGGAACTTACAGGACTAATTGAGTAATAAAATGGGGGGTATATATGGTGAAAGAAATTTATATTCCGTCTACCGATCAGAAGAACAGATTACATGTTGTAATCTGGGAACCAGAAGGTGAAATTAAGGCTATAATGCAGATTTCCCACGGCATGGTCGAGTATGTAGAACGATTTCATGGGTTTGCCTGTTCGTTAAATCAACATGGGATTCTTGTAATCGGAAATGATCATTTGGGACATGGAAAGACAGCAAGTAGTGATGATGACTTGGGATATTTTGGCGCAGAAAAGAGCAAAACGGTTGTAGATGATATTCATTCAGTAACCGTATATGCAAAAGAAAGATATGGAGAGAAACCGTATTTCCTGTTTGGACATAGTATGGGGTCTTTCATGGCAAGAAGATATCTGATGACATATGGTGAAGAACTAGAGGGTGCAATTATTTCCGGTACTGGTTTTACACCAAGCTCAGTATTAAATGTTGCCGGGTTTGTGGCCGGATGGCTCAAATTGATACATGGCGAAAGGTATCGTTCTCCATTTTTGAAGAAACTCTCTTTTACAGGATATTTAGACCGTATTGAGAACCCACGTACGGAGAATGACTGGCTGACGAAAGACGAGGCGATTGTTGATAAATATAACGCAGATAAGTTCTGTACATATACATTCACAGTAAATGGTTATCAGACATTATTTGGGGTATTGAGGTATATTCAGAAGCCAAAGAATGTAGAGAAAATTCCTAAGGATATCCCAATTTTTATGATTTCAGGTGCGGAAGATCCCGTAGGCGCGTACGGTGAAGGTGTAAAGAAGGTGTATGACAGCTATAAATCTGCTGGTATCAAGGATGTGAGCATGCGTTTGTATGAAGGGGCTCGACATGAATTGACCAATGAAATTGGAAAAGAGAATGTCTATGCAGATGTAAAGGAATGGATATTTAAGCATGCTAAATAATGTGGTTTGAGATATGCTAATCCTTAATTATTCATAGCACAGTTATCAGTTCAGATACTGTTCCGTGAATAATTCAGGATTAGAAATTGAGTATGGCGAATACCTTTTAATTGTGATAGAATATTTATATTATCGGGAAAGAGAGAGTTATTATGGAATTGCAATGGAAGGAGCGGCATCGTTCTCTAATTGAGAAAATGATTAGATATGGTAATGCGTATGCGTTTACCTTTAGAAAACAAAGAAGTTTTGGAACGGATACGTTATTTTCTGCATCCCAGATTCAGACATTAGAGTATATTCTTGAGGCAGAAGATAGTGA
>JBJENW010000323.1:0-7618 GCA_051880395.1 Lachnospiraceae bacterium
AAAATTCCAGTGTACTGAATTGTCATATTTTAAAAGAATCCAGATATACATATATATCTTGAGCGAAAGTTGTTGTAGATGGAACAAATCTTTACACCAGCCAAAAACGTATCGGCTTCGCAACTCTTTCCCTAAGCGAAAAAAATCTCAACCTACCGTTTCCGATACACAGTTTTCGGAATTCGGCTGGGTGCGCAAGGCGGGGGCGGCTGTTTCCAGAAAGGCTTTGACAGAAATGTTAGTGAGTTTGGGTGGGCGGATTTGCGATGCCTTTGCTGTTTTGCCGAGAGGCGTACAAACTGTGCGTAGGTGTATGCGGGAGAAAGAGTCCGTTTCTGAGTCTTTCTCCCACATACACCTACGTGCAGTTTGTACGACATTCGGAAAACCGCAAAAATAAAGCATCGCAAATCCGCCCGCCCAAACTCGACTTCATTTCTGTCTAGCCTTTCTGGAAACAGCCGCCCCCGCCTTGCGCACCCAGCCGAATTTCGGAAACGTCCGCATAGGAATCCCCCAGTTGAGATATTTTTCGCGTCATTCTTTTTCAAAGAGTAGTGGAGTCGATAAAGTTTCGGGTGGTCAATAAAGTACCGCCTGCAACATTTACGCCCATATAAAGCATATGTGTACAAATAAAAAAGCTTGCGTTTACCGTGCAGGCAAGGGCACACAGGATTGCTATTTCAAAAAAGATACCTTATAATTGAAAAAAACAGTAAAGGATGATCATTTGAAAGCGGATCATTCTGTTTGCTATACTGCTTTTAGAATGCACGAAAGGACGCGAAATACTATGCGAATATTGATTATAGAAGATGATGAAGCGCTCTGCGAAGCACTTCAAGTACAACTAGAAACTGCCGGATATGATGTAGATCTGTGTCATAATGGCATGGATGCACCGTTTTATGCGATGCAGCAGCATGCGGATCTGATCTTACTAGACCGCATGCTTCCGGGCATCGATGGTTTGACGGTCTTAAAAATGCTCCGCCAGAACCATATCCAGACGCCGATCATTCTTGCCACCGCGATGAGCCAGATTGAAGACCGCATCGAAGGACTCGACTCCGGTGCGGATGATTATATTGTAAAACCTTATGATATTCAGGAATTAATGGCACGGATCCGTGCTCTGACAAGACGCCCGACAGCCATAACCGACTCCGAAACACTCTCGTTTTTCGATCTAAACCTTGATGCGAGACAACGCCTTGTCACCTGCCGGGAAAAGGAATTGACACTCTCCAAAAAAGAAGCCTCTCTCTTAGAATATTTTTTGCGAAACAGCGAACAGACGCTGTCCCGCGAACTGCTGCTCTCCCATGTCTGGGGCGCTGACAATACTGTAGAAGACGGAAATCTCGACAACTATATCCATTTTCTGCGCAAACGGCTCAAAAGCCTGAACAGCCAGACACAGATCAAAACCGTCCATGGCATCGGATATCGCATCGAAAAGAAGGATTAAAAAACGATCCGTTTTTACCAGTCCACATAGCGGTAGGTTCCCGTCTGCTGAAACAGGATTCGTTTTTTGGGATTCCCGTAAGAAAAAATATAATCTTTTGTCTCACAGATTTTGTTCGTTCTTTTCACGGGATCCAGGTTTCCTTCATAATTCAGTTGTGTGATCGCACGCTCTTGTTCCTGGATCAATTCTTTCGCCGCCTTCACCGAATACGACGGGAAACAGCCGATATACAACAAAACGCCCGCAAAAATACAGACACACGACAGACACAGCGTTTTTCTTGTCCTTTCCCCGTTTAAAAGCTCTACCATACCAACCGCAAGAATCACAAGACACATACTGCATTGATACGCGCTTTTTGTCACGATCACATTTACCATTACCATCAATATCATCGCAGCGATCACCGCTGCCCAAAGCATGACTGCTTTTTTCGCTAATTTTCTTTCTTTTTTCACTTTCTTGCACACCTCATAAGTTTTTTAATAAGGTTATACATTTTTTGTGTAAATTTTAGCAGCGGTAAAACGTAAATAAATCGTAAAATTACTTCTGGATAATTACAAAATAAATTTATGCAAGTATAAAGCTACGTGAAAATTCAACCGCACCGAAGCATCTTCCAGTTTACATTGTGTAATTTCCTCTATTCGGGCCAAACGATATTTGATCGTATTTCGATGCGTATACAGTGCATCTGCCGTATGTAATAAATTGCAATTGTTCTGTAAATACGTATATAAAGTTTCTGCTAACTGTGTATGATTTGCCCGATCATATGCCAAAATACCTCCAATTTGCCCGTGAACAAACTGTTCTATGACTTCCACCTGCTTAAAAGAGGAAAATAGCTGATATAACCCCAACTGATTATATTCCAGAATTTCATCATGCAGTCCCTGTTTCGATGCATAATTAATACACTTCGCTGCCTGCTCGTAACTCTGCTTAATTTGCGTTAATTCTTCGAAAGATTGTCCAATTCCAATATTGCAATCAATTTTCGGATACGTCTCTACAACATAGGAACGTACTTTTTCAAAAATTGGTTTTATCTCTGTCAAATCTTTATATGGAAACATCCCGATCACATGTGTACTATAACAGGACGACAACACCCGAAAACCAGCTTCCTCAAAAGACTGCTGCAAATATTCCCGAATATTATTGCTGACAGACTGATCCATATCAGCAGAGCGTCCAAGATCCGGCAACGTAAAGTGCAGAATAAAAAAGCGCTGTGCCTGTTCCAATGGATAGTCTACTTCCAATGCCTGTAATTTTAAAAGATTTGGACTGATCTGACTTTCAAAAATAATGTTAAATATCAAATCCGAACCATTATTCTGATGGAGGTTACTGTTTGCGATTGCATGACCAATTTCTTCAAAAAAATCTACCAGCGGCAGATTCCACGGTATTGCAAACAGCGGAAAGTCCTTTGTTTCGCAAAGGGCAAGCACTGATTTTGGAACACATTTGATATATTCTGAGCCGATCAAAAGCAAAGCTCCAGACATATTTAACCCGATTGCTTCTTGCAAAATCTTTTCTAAATTAAAATCCGGCTCTGAGTTTACAAGTTTACTTATGATCAAAAGTTCTCCGCCATGCACCCACTGGGACAAGTGAAGTGACTCTGCCTTATAAACCCATCGAATTCCTTTATGGAGTCCATTTGAACCGGCTAAAAGTTTTAATTTTGATAAAGATGAAAGTGTAAATAAATCTTTACATTGAAACATCGCAATGCCTCCTCTTTTTTTGTACACTACTATTTGTAACCATTATAATCACAGAAACATCCTATTTCAACGGAAAAATAGAACCTCTTTATCACCTTTGCACAAATAAATCAAAACAAATTTGTACGGTTGAAATAAACTGCCTGTAAAACCATCTTCCTTCATTGACTTTTTCTTTCATACATGCGTATAATAGCATCATCAAATAAAACAAATACAGAAACATAAACAACGGAGTTTATACGGATGCAAATCTTGTATAAACTCTTTTTTTATCCTGTGAAAAACACAGAAAAGAAAGGAATGATTTTTATGATGACTTGGCAGATTATGATCGGTGCACAGTTTATTTCCATGGCATTATCGGCGGCAGTAGTCGTTGCATTTATGCTGAAAAAAGAACCGCTGGACGCACCTACAAAAGAAAGCAGTGCAACAAACGGCTCCGCCAAATCCCCTCTTGTACATGGTACTGTATAAGAAAAACAAATTTTCCGCCACAGAAATTGTTGTGGCGGAACGTTTCAAAAACGCATAGCGTTATTTTTTTGCGCCTTTTTTCAGAAAAAGTCGCACATGAGGAGAAAAAATTTAAGTTTTAGAAAAGGAGAAAAAAACATGACACTACAACAAATTTCTATCATCTTTTTTATCGGATTTTTAATACTTATAAGCCTTGTCGCTTTTGTTTCCGGTAAGATTGGAAGCAAAACTTCCAGTGGCTCTGCAGATGTCGATTACTATTTAGGCGGAAGAAGTACCCCAACCGTTGTACTGGCATTTTCCTATGTCACATCTTCCATCAGTGCTGCCTGTTTTATGGGCGATCCCGGAGTCATGTCCACAGTCGGATGGCCATATTACTGGGTTGTGATCGCAGTTATACCAGGATTGATCATTCCTGCCGTTTTACTCATGCCGAAAATGCGTATGCAGGCAGAAAAACTCGGCTCTTTAACGATCCCGGAATATCTTGGTGATCGCTATGACAGCAATGCATTACGACTGATCATTGCCGGTGTTATCTCTATTTTTTATGTTTTTCCACTGGTTGCGCAGTTTAAAGGTGCTGCTGTATTACTAGAGTCTTTCACTGGAATTTCCTTTAAAGCAGGACTTGCCATTATTTCGGTTGTCATTGTCTTTTATGTCATTGTAGGTGGATTAAAATCCGTTGCCTGGACAGACTTTGCACAGGGTCTTCCGATGTTAGTCATAAGTGTTGTTCTGGTGATTCTTTCCTTAAAAGCGGTTGGTGGATTCAATGGATTAGAAACCAAACTTGCCGCCATTGATCCAAATATGTTAAATATTGTCCAACAAGAATCCGCAGACGCTCAGATGTCCTTATCCGGTGTTTTTGGAAACTTCGTATTCTGGTGTATCATCTTTATCAGCCAGCCTTACTTGTGTTCCAGGTTTCTCGCCATACCAAATGTAAAAAGGAAAACGATCGGAACTTTTTTAATCACAGCATTAATTTTGAGCTCTGTTTACAACAGCTTTTATCTCTGTGGTTTAACCGGACGTGTCCTCTTCCCTGATGTAGCAGCCGATTATCTGACCGTTACAATGGCAAAAGAAATGCTTCCAAAATGGGCAGCCGCACTTATGATGGTTGGTATCTTTGCTGCAATGATGTCCACTGCCACTTCCGTATTATTAGTTGTCGGTCAGGCAATCGGACGTGACTTTTACTCCAAAACGATCAATAAAAACGCAACTGCAGAACAGGAAGTACGCGTTACAAGAATTGCAGTTGTCGTTGTTGCAGCCATCTGTTTCGCATTTAACTTTGTAAACCCACCAGAGTTCTTAAGTGTCGTATTATACCTTGGTTTGAGCGGAATCGGCGCATGTATCGGTGTTCCTCTTTTTTCCGCTATTATTTCCAAGAAATCCACAAAAGAAGGTGCCATCGTATCCGCCATTGCAGGACCGATCGCCTACTTGATCTTTAACTATGCAGTTGGAATCAACTATTGGTTCTCCTGCCTGTTAGCGGTTGTCATTTCGGCAATCCTGATGTTTTGCATTTCTGCATACATCAATCATAAACAGCCTGTCACCGACTACAAAAACTGCAATGCAGAATAAATGGAGGAATAAACAATGTCTTATTATATGCATGAAATTACCTGGCCGGAATTCCAGAAGAAAAAAGATTCCGTTGTAATCTTACCAATCGGTGCTACCGAGCAGCACGCACAGCATCTTCCGCTTTGTACAGATGCAAAAATCGCAGAGAAGTTTTCTTATTATCTTGCTGAACAGTTAGATGGTATCATTATGCCGACACTCTGCTATGGTTATAAATCCAAACCGTTAAGCGGCGGTGGTCCTCTATTTCCTGGAACCATTGATCTCAACGGAAAAACTGTCATTGATCTGGTGTATGACGTTTTAATGGAACTTGTTCGAGACGGCTTCACAAAAATTTTTATCATGAATGCACACTTTGAAAATGAAGCCTTTATTGTAGAAGCAATGGATCTTGTCAACCGTAATACTAACGGTGCTGCCACCATTGTGGAGTCTAACTGGTGGGATCCAATGCCGGAAGATGTCATTGACAAAGTTTTTGACGAAGTTCCGTTTCCGGGCTGGGCATTTGAACATGCTGCAGTAACAGAAACTTCTCTTATGATGTACTTTGCACCGGAACTGGTTCATTTTGAACGCGCCGTAGAAGCCCCTCCTACTGTCGCACTTCCATACTTCCGTTATCCGCTAAAAAAAGACGATGTTCCCAAAAGCGGCGCACTTGCCAGCAGCATTTCTTCCAGTGCAGAACGTGGAAAAATCATTGTAGACAGCGTCATTCCAGAATTAGTAAAGATCTGTCAAAACGAATTTCATTTAGAAAAATAAACGTTACAGGGGGCAATAGATATGATGAAATTATTTACAAATGCAAGACTCAAAGGTTTGCAAACACTCCAGTCTATTCTGGTTGAAGACGGTATCATCCAAAAAATCGCAAAAACCATTCCGGTTCCAGAACATACAGAAGTCATTGACTTAGGCGGTCATCTGACCGTACCTCCATATGTCGATCCACATATCCATTTGGACTATGTCTTCACTGCTCGCAAAGAAGGCGCATTAAATGGTACCGGCACTCTATTTGAAGGTATCCAGCGTTGGAGTGAAACAAAATCGGATCTGACTGTTGATGAAGTAAAAGACAGAGCAAAAGAAGGCATCAAAAAAGAACTATCCGCAGGCGTACAGTATATCCGAACACATGCCGATGTGACCGATCCCTCCTTTACATCTCTAAAAGCACTGCTTGAACTGCGTGAAGAATTAAAAGATATCGTAACCATCCAGGTTGTTGCATTTCCTCAGGAAGGCATGTATGCTTATAAAGGCGGGGATGAGCTTGTCGAAGAGGCACTAAAAATGGGAGCTGACTGCGTGGGTGCCATTCCACATTACGAATTTGCACGGGAATTTGGTGAAAAATCCATTCATAAAACCGTAGATCTGGCCGTGAAATATGACAAATTGATCGATGTTCACTGCGACGAGACAGATGACGATCAGTCGCGTTTTCTAGAGCTATTATCTGCCTTGAGTTATATGGAAGGCATCGGAGACAAAACAACTGCCAGCCATACCTGCTCATTTGGTTCTGCGAACAACAGCTACGCGTTTCGTTTAATGAAACTCTTAAAAAAAGCAGATATTAATTTTATCTCCTGCCCTACAGAGAATATTTATCTGCAAGGCAGACAAGATACCTACCCAAAACGACGTGGTTTAACACGTGTGAAAGAATTAAATGATGCCGGCATTAACGTCTGCTTTGCTCAAGATTCCATGTCGGATCCATGGTATCCGTTAGGGAACGGCAACATGATGATGATCCTTGATCACGGAATCCATATCTGCCAGATGATGTCTTTTGAAGAAATCGATAATGCTTTGGACCTTATTACAGTAAACGGCGCAAAAACCATGCACTTACAAGACTCTTATGGCTTAGAAGAAGGCAAACCTGCAAACTTTATTGTGATCAATGCAAAATCTGAATTTGAAGCAATCTGCGAAAGAGCCGGTATTCTTTCTTCTGTACGAAACGGTAATTTTTTATTAAAAAAAGAACCGGAAGTAATGCACACTTCTCTTGATATTTTCAAATAAAAACAATGGATTGACTTTTGAGCCCATTCTCAGACGTCAATCCATTGAATAAATCAGTATTGGCTTCTCTACCTTTTCCCTTAGAGAAAAATATCTCAACCCAACATCTCTAATACACCGTTTTCGGTATTTCCCGGTTGAGATATTTTTCATCCATACACCAGTGGGTGGTCAATCCCCCCCGAAATGTGATATACTAGCAAAAAAAGGAAAGGATGCCCACACCATGTTACAGAAACTCCGAAAA
>JBJENW010000324.1:0-7463 GCA_051880395.1 Lachnospiraceae bacterium
AAAATATAATGAAAAAAAAGAGAAAAGAAGATGAACTTCCTAATTTGTTATGATAATGGATAATGCTGGAGTAAAAGAAACAGTTCCCCTCAGATACAGCTGTGCCAGGATCACTGAAGAGGCACAGTTAGGAATAAGAGCTGTGAGAGTTGCCAGCGCAGCATCTTCGTGGGTATCTCTTTTGCATGGGCAAGACTTGACAATGTCCATGCCATGAGCCACCCGGTCAGCGCTTATTTTCATGTTCCTCACGGCGTTGCCAACTTCATCCTGCTTCCGACTATTATAGAATATAATGCCCTCGCTGATCACGGCCGTTATGAGGTTATCTACAATTTATCTCGCTTTATAAAAAAGCTTTATAAACAACCGATTGACTCTGCCGGCCTTCATGCGAACAGGCGGCAAAGAAGCTTCTCATATATTTCATAATCCAATCTGCCAAAGCAGACAAAGTGCACCAGCATCTCATAATCCGGATGCTCCTGCAGCCAGTCTGCCGTTTCCCCCGCTGCAATTTGTGCGGCCTCATTTTTCGGATACCCAAAAACACCTGTTGAAATCGCGGGAAATGAAATTTCATGAATATTATACTGCTTTGCTAATTCAAGCGAATTTCTGTAACAGCCTGCCAGCAGCTTCTCCGGGTTCTTGTGAATGAAATAAATCGGTCCCGGCGTATGAATCACATAATCCGCCTTTAAGTTATAGCCTTTTGTAATCTTTGCCTCTCCGGTTCTGCACCCGCCAAGAGTACGGCATTCTTCCAATAATTGGGGTCCTGCCGCGCAATGGATCGCTCCATCCACACCGCTGCCGCCAAGCAGAGACTCATTTGCCGCATTTACAATACAGCTGCCGAATGTTGTAATATCACCGATTTCAGCTCGTAATACCTGCTTATCATTTATTTTCTTCTCAATCATTTCTCTACTCCCTTCATCGATTTCTGATCTACTGTTCAAACAAACTATATTACTAGTAAAAATATGTTTCCGGGAAATAATCTATCTCCATTTTTTCTTTTGAAAGAAGAAAATAATCATCCCGTCCTAAACAGCTGTCTCAACAGACATGCGCAGCATAGATAAGGAAAGCTGTCATCAAATATTCTACATCTTTTTTTGACAGGTGTAAACCTGCCTTAATTTTCAAGTCAGCTTCAAGTCTCCATAAAGGGGGCTCAGGTAACTGTTTTGCAGGAATGCGCGGAACCTGCCGTCCTTTTTCAGCAATTGTTCGTATCTCAAAAAATATAAAAGGCGGCTGGATATCAGCCGCCATCAAACTTTTGGCATATTTTATATCAACCCAGCATACCCTCAGCAGACAAAGGGACACTTTATCCACTGAGGGTAACCAGAGCTAATTGTTTATGTCATGAACCTCCACATTTTCTTTTCTATCTAAGAAGTCTTTATTAAATATCCTGCCTTCTGTTCCAGAATCATACACTCTGCGCCCGGAAACATAAGTCTGTTTCACCTGATAATCATCGGTAATTACTGCAAAGTCTGCATGTTTACCAAAACGAATAGATCCCTTACTGTCTCCAAATCCATATTTTCTGGCCGGATTTAAGGAACTCATCAGCAGCACGGTTTCCAATGGAAGCCCGAGATTCTCCACCAGATTTTTGATTCCGAACAATACAGGCTGCGTAGATCCGCAAAGTCTTCCGGTATCAGATAGAAGGAACCCCTCTTTTGTTACAATTCTGATATCTCCGGAATCCGCAATATGATACGTTCCTGCCGGCGCACCGGAATACGCAGTACAGTCGGAAATCATCATAAAATGAGAAAAATCTTTTATTTTAAAATAAAGTTTCAACATATCGTTGCAGATATGAAGTCCGTCACAGATTACTTCACACATAACTGTTTCACTGGTTAAAGCTGCACCAAGTCCTCCGATATCACGGTGATGCATTCCCGTCATGACATTTCCAGTGTGAGTGGAAACTGAAACACCCTTTTTATATGCTTCCATAGCAGCCTGATACTGATTGTCACTGTGTGCAGCACCAATAGTGACTCCCAGGCTGAGAAAATATTCAATCAACGTATCGATTCCCGGAATTTCCGGTGCAAGACTGACCAGTTTCAGCCAACCTTGTGCATCTTCCACTATTTTCCTGGCAACCCGGATATCTGCCGGAGGATAAGGTTTCCTTACTCCTTTCTCTCCCACCCGATTCAGCCACGGACCTTCACTGTGTATACCGCAGATCTCGGCACCTTCCGCCGGATTCTGAGCTGCTTCTGCCACCAGACGAATCAGGGCAGGATGTGCAGTCGGAAAGACACTGGTGATTCCCTGAGAAGCGCATCCTTTTAGATAACCTACTATCTGTTTACGGTTTTCCTGCTCAGTTCCAACGCTTTCCAGAGTAAAACCACAGGTTCCATGGTTATGAGTGTCAAAAATTCCGGGTATGATCCTTAGATCACCGCAGTCCAAAACATCATCCCCCGGAGACAGATGTGAAACAAATCTGCCAAAGACTCCCCCGGAAATTTCGAGATATCCGGACCGACAGCCATCTTCCATATATATTCTGGACGATTTAATGTACATCCTGCTCGCTCCCTCCCTTTTAGAAAATACCCAGAAATGCGCCAACCAGACCGATGAGCAGAATACCAAAGATCAACTGAATCGGTTTTCTTCCCTTTTTGATCAGCCTGATCAGTGCAAACAGCAGAACAAGACTTAAAATGCCGGGGAAAATTGAGTTGAAAATTTCTCCGAGTTCTACCTCAGCGCCATTTAAACCCAACGTACAGCTAACAGGTACATTGACAGTGGTCGCCGTCATGGCACCTACCATCATAAGGCCGAGCACAGAAGCTGCCTTGGTAAGGATATTCATAAGACCGGAATTAAATATGCGGTCAATAAAAGCAGTTCCATAAGAATATCCGGCATTCAGAAGGAAATATTTTGCTATCGATTGTGTGACACCATATCCCAGAATAAATAACGGAATACCAAGAGGATTTCCTGCACTCATCAGACCAATACAGATACCTGCGACAATGACTCGAATGCAGTTAAAGAAGATGGAATCAAACATCCCAGCTGTCGGTCCCATCAGGGCCGCTTTGATATTATTGATGGCTTCTGCAGGCACATTACCTTTTGCGTGCTGTTTCTCCATTGCATATGTCAATCCAGCAATAAAGTTAAAAGCAACGGCATGGGTATTGAAAAAATTCTGATGACGTTCATAAGCTTCCCGCCTCGCCTCCTTGTCCTTGCCGTAGAGTTTTTCAATGGCAGGCTCCATCGTAAGGGTAAAACCGTTAGCTTCCATCTTTGCCATATTGAAGCCAAGAAAAACCAGATGCGAACGCCAAAACATGGAGCGTAATACTTTTTTATCCTCTTTTGCAATATCAAGTTTTTCCATTAAAAGAAATCCTCCTCTCCATTATTCTGACCGGATGCTGCATCTGCATGATCCATTTTTCCTTTTATATCCACAATTTCTTTCTCCTGAAGGAACATCGTGATTGCAATGGCAATGCCAATAATGGCAATCGAAAGGGAATCCAGTCCGATACACTTGCTTAAAACATAACCGATGAAGAAAAAGCAGCCAATCTGTCCGTTCCAGATCATGGAACAAAGAATCGCAAGACCTACTGCTACCATCATACTGGAGGAAGCATTAATTCCCCGCATTACCCATTCCGGACAATTGTTCAGAACTGCCTGAAGATTTTCTGCACCGAAAGCAACGCCAAGGAAAATAACAACCGCTCCCGGAACATTAATCAGAAATTGAACGATATAGTTCATAACTACAAATTTTGTATGTTTCTCTTCCAATGCCAGTTTTTCCCAATAGGCAGCCAATGCCGAACGGAAAGGCTGAACCAACGTGCGGACAGATGCAATAAGCGTTCCAATCGGAAAAGCAATAGCCAGTCCTGCCTCCGGGCTGGAACCGGTAAGAATTACATAAGCAACTGCAATGGAACTTCCTGCGGTTGCATTGGCAGGCAGACTCCCTCCAATAGCGAAAATACCCATGAAAATAGCTTCCAGAGATGCTCCCATGACGACACCTGTATGGAAATCTCCTAACAAAAGACCGGTCAGAGGTGCAACAACGATAGGCCTTGTCAGACAGTCCCAAGATAGAAATCCATCCTCAATAAAGACAATAATCAGGTACACAAGTGCAGCTACTAAAGCTGCGTAGATACTACTCATATAAGTTCCTCCTTATCCATTATGATCCCAATACCGACTGCAGATTTTCCGAAGGATCTTCGGGAGTTGTCTGATAATTGCAAACAATTCCGGTTTCTGTCACCTGTTTTAAAAGCTCCCGCTCTTCATCGTAAAGATACAGGTTTTCCCCATATTTTTTACGTATTTCCCCCTCCTTTTTCGGAGCAATTCGGCCGTAATTGCCCACATTGATGAGTGGAATCCCGGGAACATTCTGTGCCAGAGTCAGCACATCTATCGGAATACTTGCTATTATCATCACCTTATAATCTGCAAGGCGTGGATCCTTCAATAAATTAATGGCGCCAACAACAGACCGTATGGCTACTTTTGCCGTCGGCGGAGCTGCCATCATCAAGGCTTTCTGTGTCAGAACACTGGAAGCAGCTTGATCACTCGCTACTACAATTCTGTTGACACCGGTATACCTGGACCATTTTACGGCCACCTGACCGTGGATCATTCGTTCATCTAACCGAAGCATTGCTATCATATGCAAACCTCCCCACATTTAAAAGAAATCATCGTCTTTATCTTCAGTTTCTTCTTCCAGTTTTACCTGTCTAAGCATAGCTCTACTTTCTTCAATCAATTTTCCCAACTCCTCGTCATTGATGGATTCATGGCCAGCAAGTCCAAGCAAAAAAGCTAGATTAATCCCAGTCACCAGTCTTGTATGGGGCCTCGTGAGCCATAAATACATCGCCTGATTGACACTGCCCCCATAAAGATCAGACAAAAGCAGAACTTCGTCATCATCTTCTGTACCTCTGAAAAATTCCTCCAGTTTTTCCTGAACAGAATGTTCATCTATATAGGCATCAAATACGGTAATATTGGGATTACATCCATATAAAATCTTTAAGGTATTCATCATTCCGCTAGCCAAGTGACCGTGAGACGACATAAATATTTTCATCTATTCTGCTCCTTCTCTGTGTTCCTTGATATAATTATCATATCGTTTTACTTCCTTATTTTCAATGCATTTATTTTCTAATAATAAGTGCAAAATCAGTATATTCGTATCAATAAATGTATTTATGTGTTGCATAATTAAAATTATAAATTTAAAATGGAAATATCGATGCATCCAACAAGGAAAAGGGGAATCTTTATGAAAGAACGATGTGAATATATTTTATATCTGCTTGCTTCCGATCAGAAGCCTTTTCTGGCCAGAGATTTGGCTGAAAAACTTTCCGTCAGTCCAAGAACCGTCAAAACAGAAATGGATGAACTTAAAAAGGAACTTCCGTTACATGGAGCCAGTCTGATTGCCAAACGCAATTTCGGATACACGCTTTCCATCCAGGACTCCTCAGCATTCCGACAGTTTTATGAGCAGATCTTTATCAAATTTTCAGTTACAGAGGAATATGGACACTATGATTATTATCGTCTGATTACCTTTTATCGCCATCTGGTAAGCCTTACCGCTCCTAAAAGGATTGAAGAGCTTGCAGAACATTTTTCCGTTTCTATTTCCGCCATGCGGGAATACATTACACAGGCCAGGGATTTTCTGTCTTCATTCCATCTTTCGATTCAGTCACGTCCATGGCAGGGCATACAGGTCTGCGGAAGCGAAGCTCATATCCGCCTGGCTTTGACAGAGCTGTATGCAATCCATTTTCACCTGGCCGTACCGGACATCCGTGATTCCGAGTACAATCATTGGGTGCAATGTGAATTTCAGGAACGATCCGATATCCGCCACAATTTTTTAAAAACACTGCGATCCAGCTCAATCAGTATTCGGGACACGAATTCTCAGAGGCTAGCAATTTATCTGATTATTGCAAGAAACCGATGTAGTGCAGGCTATACACTTTCTCTCACAGAACATGAAAAACAGGCAATTCAAAGTTGTGACGTTTATGAAGTAGCTCAGCATATCTATCAAAATTTGTCTTCTGCATTTACCGGATTCGATACAGACGAAAATGAAATTGGTTTTCTCGCTGTTCAGCTTTTGTGCAATCGGGATATGGGACATCTTCCGCTCCAGAACTCTTTTGCCCCTTTTCTTGCACCGGAAGCCAAAAACTGTGCCGTAAATATTCTGAATTATCTCCGATCCACCAGCGGCTTGGATTTCGAAGCAAAAGAACCAGCTTATTCTTTTTTGGAGACTCTGCTGATCCCGATCCTTGCCAAATGCTATTTTCATTTGGACGGACTACGGGTATTTATGTGGAATTATGAAAATAAAGTGTTGGAAAGTCCCCTTTCCGTCGAATTTGCACGTATCATCGTCCGATATCTGGAACAGTATACCGGGTGCAGTCTGTCACTTTCTGATGTCACTGCACTGACGAGCTATGTATATATGATGCTTTCACAACAGGATTATAACATTCGAAAGCTTAGAATCATTCTGGTTTGTGACAGCGGCATCTGTTTCGGAAAACTCCTGGAGCAGAGGCTGCGCAGATACTATTCTAATTTAATTTCGGATTTTCATATCATTGAACTTTATGAAGCTAGACGTCTTGATTTTAAAGATTATGATGCGATTATCATGGATATCAAAAGTACGGCCTATCAGTATCCTCTTCCATGGCACTATCTTCAGATTCTGCCGCATGAAAACGAACTGAAACAAATTTTTGATCATATTTTGATCCGAGCTTATCAGTTTCAAGAATATTTACCGGATCCAGATATCATTCACATTTTTCAAGATTACAATTATACAGATCCGGATACTTTTTTTCAATTTATCGGCTTTAAACACTGTAAATCGGACGAATGCCGTATGCAACTGATGCAGCAACTGAGTATCGGAGAAAAGCTTTCTACCTACTATACAGAATCGAAATGCGCGATCCTGTTTGCGCCTTCAGAACTGACAACTCATGAAGCCATTGAACTCTATCAGCTGAAAAATCCGGGTATGTGGGGAACAAAAAAAATTTATTATCTCCTTTATGTATGTATAGACTGGAAAAAGAATCAGATGATTGCGAAAATTATGGAGAACAGTTTGTATCTGCTTTCTATCGATACAAAATACTTTTCACTTTTTATGGAAGATAAAACAAAGATTTTCGAGACTTTGGTTCTGGAGTATCTGAAAATTAAATAAAAAAAATCAATGCTCTGTTTTACACATGAGCACTGAACGTAACAAAATCCTTCACATTTTTATACTTTTTCAAAAGCCACTGGCCGGACTCGAACCGGCGACCCACGCATTACGAATGCGTTGCGCT
>JBJENW010000325.1:0-7456 GCA_051880395.1 Lachnospiraceae bacterium
TCCCCCCGGTTGAGATATTTTTCGCGTCCCGCCTTTTTCAAAGAGTAGTGGGGCCGATACAGTTTCGGGTAGCCAATAAAGTCCCGTCCGCACACTTACGCTCATATAAAGCATAAATATGGAGCAGAAATAATAACATAAAATCGTTCATATATATTTTAATGAAAATATTGTATATAATAGAGGTGAGGAGTATAATAAAAGAAAAAGGAGTTGAGAACATGGGTGCAACGTTATTAGATTTAACAGAAAGACTGGTTCCAATATCAGATTTTAGTCAGGGCAAGGCGGGAAAAATATTTAACGATGTAGCGGAAAATAATAATGAGTATATTGTGCTGAAGAATAATCAGCCAACTGCTGTACTGATTTCTGTAGATGAATACAGAGATACACAGAAAAAGGTTGCTATGTTGGAAAAGCTGCTTGAAAAGATAGAAAATATAAGATTATTAAAACTTGCAGAAAGCAGAGCAAAAGATGCCACCACTTCTTTTGAAACGTTTGTGAATGAGCAGGGTTTTACCATGGAAGAATTAGAAAAATTGTCTGAAAGCGTGGAGATCGAATAATGGCGTGGGAAATACGAATTTCAGAGGAAGCCAAAAAGGATTATAAAAAACTGGAAGGAAGTTTGCACAAGCAGGTATTGGCAGGTATTATAAAAGTATCGAAAGCACCTTTACCAAGTCCGAATGGATATGGAAAACCGCTTGGAAATAAAAATGGAAATAATTTAACTGGATTTTTCAAAATTAAGTATCGTGGAATAGAAATAAGAGTGGTTTATACGTTAGTAATCGATGAAATGGTCATGAATATTATTGTAATTTCCCAGAGAGACGATAATGGTTGTTATGAACAGGCAGCAAAATTATATGAGAAATATGGGAATGCTATTTTTCGTGACATCTTTGAAGAATTTTGATGACAGTAAAAATGGTACGAAAGCAGGTGGAATCGTGAGCGAAGAATGTCTGAGACAGGCAGTGACGTATTTTTCTCAACCGGGATTTCGACGGTTGTGGGAAGGCTTTCGGGAGCGATATGTCTCACTCGGGCGCGTGGGCGGAACGGTGACACTGCGCGGACTGAAAGAGGAAGAGCGGGATGTGCTGGAAGGCTTTTTGCAGAAGGACTGTCATCATAAAAAGTCGCTGACGGTCTCGGCGGAAACGATGGAAAAAGCACTGCGTCAGACGAAATTTTCAGAAATCCCTCTGGAAGAACTGTTGTTTGCATTGTTTCCGGATGGAATGGTCTCGAAAAAAGAGCAAAAACAGAAAAGGCGAGATCAGATAGAAACACATTTTGGAGAACTTCTGGAAATGGCCAGAGGAAGTGTGGCGGGCGACTGGTTTGAAACGGTATTAGAAGAAAAAAGCGGCGCGTATCTGTTGTTAAAGCAGGATGAAGCGTGCTCCTGGGAGTGGACGAAACAGAATCTTTCCCTTCTGTTTCGGGCGTTGAACAGCCTTCCGCGTCTGGAAAAAAAGCGTATGCGGCTTCCGGTATTTGCCTCGCAGGTGAGTGGAAATCCGCACTTTTTTGATGAGGGAGGGAGGATGTTTCGGTATCTGCTCTATGGCATCTGTGGGGTGTGTGGGATTACATATCCGACCAGACAGGATGCCCAAACGCGTGCGGAACTGTTGTATCAGGCAGGCATTTTAAAAGATGATATTTCCAATTCAGTGACGTGTATCGGTATCCGTGCAAGGCACGAAAACGGAGAAGTGCACAAAGGAATACAAGGATTTTTGGAAGCAAAAGAGATGCTGCAGTTAAATCTGTTTCATCTCGGACAACTGAGCAGCGCCGAAAGCGTGCATAACCGTGTCTATGTTGTGGAAAACCCGTCGATTTTTCAAAAACTTGTGGAAGAAACGCAGGGGGAAGAGACGATCGTCTGCTCAAACGGGCAGCTTCGCCTGGCTGTGTTGATCTTGTTGGATCTTTTAGCGGAGTCCGGCAGTCCGTTGTTTTATTCCGGGGATTTTGATCCGGAAGGGCTTGCAATCGCGCAGAAATTAAAGGACCGGTATGGAGAGCAGCTGACCTTTTGGCACTATGAACGAGAAGATTATGAACAGGCAAAGTCGATGGAAGAAATCAGTGAGACACGGCTCAAACAGCTTTCACTTTTGACAGATCCGGTCTTGCGGGAGATCGGAGAGCGGATGGAAGAAGAGAAAGTGGCCGGGTATCAGGAGAATCTGTTGGAGCGTCTGTTGATCTTGTAATAAAAAACTCCGTTAGCTGAACAGTCGTTTTCAGTCTAACGGAGTTTTCGTTTTTTTATGATTTTCATTTTAAACTCCCAATGCGTGAAACAATTTTGGAACCGAAGAGGATAATGCGGATACCGTCATAAACAGGACGAAAATGTAGCTGATCGTCATACAGATGCGAAGAGCTGTCGGTGCTTTGTATCCTTTGTTGACATCTTTTCTCCAGAGAAGAAGCAGGATAAAAAATCCACCTACCGGAGTGGCAATGGAGGTTGCTACGTTTGCCATTAAGATGAGCTGTGTTGGTGAGCCGCCATAGCTGTAGCAGACGATCATTGCAAAGAGCAAACAGAGCAGACAGCCGATGCGGACAAACTTTGTTTCTAAGCCGACGTCTTTGTTAAAGCCCGCTCCGAGTAGTACCATGCCTCTCTGGGTATTGGCCAGCAGGGAAGAAAAACCTGCGCCAACCAGTGCGACTCCCATGATATATTTTGCAGCTTTTCCCATGATCGGAACCAACATTTCTGCCAGCTGGGCCGGGGAAGTAATGCTTTTTCCCTGTGGATGTAAGACAACAGCGCCGACGAGAATGATCGCGCCTGAGATCAGTACAACACTGATGACATGTACCAGAGCATCGGTAAACATGACACCGTTGAACAGATCCTCTTTTTTCCATTTTTTCTCTTTCCCGAGATAGGTTGCATAGATTCCGGCTGTGATGGCGGCATTCGTTGAGATAAAGGCAAGAGCGGTTGCCAGGCTTCCGTCAGGAATCTGAAATCCAACCAGACCTTTTCCAAGTTCAGAAGCATCCGGTCCGCCTACACCGATGAGGGTGGCATAAAAGGCCAAAATCATGATCGCGATACATACGGTGATGAGTTTTTCCACTTTCGAGTATACATTTTTGGCAAAATAGCAGTATAGAACGATTGCGATCATGATCAGTGAACCGAGTTTCCAGTTGATGCCAAAGATCAGGTTCATTCCGGCTCCTGTACCGGAGATATTTCCCATTGTAAAAAACAGACAGGAAAGGAATACGGCAATGCCGACAATGCCGGATGCCACCGGACCATAATAGTGCCGGATGGCATGAATGGTAGGCATTTCTGTTACGATCGCCAGACGGTTTGTCGTCATCATAAATGTGATGCCCATAAAAATGATTGGAAGGATCAGCCAGATCAGGGAATAGCCATAATCTGCTCCGATCATCGCGGAAGTGGTCACAGCGCCCGGGCCGATCACAATGCCCGTAGCAATCAGGCCGGGACCAACTCTTTTTACAAGATCTTTTAACGGGAGACGTTTGACGTCTTCTCCGATGACTTTTTCTTCACTACTCATAATATCCCTCCATATAGATGTACGTTCGCAAAGAAAGACTTTGCGGGTACATATAGGCGGGAGGAGCAGATGGTCGATCGTGGCTCCTCCCAGACAGCAGAAGTAGGAAAAGTACTTGTGATTATTCGAACTGGCTCATATCAACTTTTGGAAGTTCGCTTCTTTCCAGTCCGAGAGCTACCCAGTCTTTTTCTTCCTGACTAAGCGGTAGAACCGGTTTTCTCATCAGAGCATTTGAGAAAATGCCTCTCTGATACAGGGCTTCTTTCAGACGGGCATGTGCTTCTCCGGAAGGCTGACCGCCGCCGTAAATGGCCTGTGAGATGTGATAGATCCGGTCGGACCAGTCCTGTGCTTCTTTCAGTGTATGTTTCTCCGGATGAGCGAATACTTCGCGAGCAGGGCAGATCAGCTCCGGAACGCATCCGGCAAATCCGATCAGTGCGCCGTCCATTCCAGGGAACCAGCTGACACAAAGGGTTTCATCATGGCAGGTAATGAGGGAAATATCCGGGCACTCCTGGCGAAGAAGTCTTACGTCATGCTCGTAGATGGAGGTGACACGGGTTCCCATCTTAATGCATTTTACATGATCGATTTCTTTGCACATCTTGATCAGAGTTTCTACCGGGTAAAAGGCTTTGCTGGTTGCCGGATACAAGTGAATGATGATGTCGATATCAGCGCCTTCTGCTACATCTTTTACATATTCGAAAGGTGCGTTTGGGTTCATACCGAATCTTAGCCACATATGAGGCGGCATCAGAAGAATGCCATCGGCGCCTGCTTCTTTGGCTTCTTTTGCCATTTCAATCGATTCCTGTGTATTTTCGCAGTTGACACCGGAGATAATGGTCATAACATCGCCGCATTCTTCTGCACAAATTTCAACGACACGTTTTCTTTCGGCTCTGGTAAGTCCGGTGATTTCTCCGGTATGTCCGTTGCATACAAGGCCTTCGATTCCTTTTCCATAGAAGCTCTTGATCCAGCGGAGATATACGCGGAACTCTTTTTCATTGATCGAGTAGTCCTCGTTGAGCGGAACAGATACTGCAGGGAAGATTGTTTTAAATGTTTTTACTTTTGCCATAATGATTTCTCCTTTCATACACTTGACAGATACCTCTTCCACAGCATCGCGCGCCTGCCGGTGAAGTTTTCTGCAATCGTTTGTTTGTTCTTGATAGTTCTTTTATACCATTTTTATTTTGAAACGTCAACAAAATGAGAAACATCTGCAATGTTTTGCACAAAAAGAGAGTTTGCACAACAAAAACGATGCTGTTTTGTGCAAATTTAATATAGATAATGCTATTGTCTGGAAACAATAGAGCGTTTATAATAGAGGCAGAATAGAAACAACAAAGGAATGCTTTATGAATGTGTGCAAACGTTTGTATTGCAGAGTGTACATTCTCAAGAAAAGAGGGATAGTATGGCTACGTTAAAAGATGTTGCCCGTCTGGCGTGTGTGGATGTAAGCACGGTTTCAAGGGCATTGAATAATACTTCTTATGTTCATCCGGACACAAAAAAGAAAATCTATGAAGCGGCAAAAGCGGTTGGATATCATCCGAATGTCATTGCAAAGGCTCTGCGTCAGGGAAAACGTCATACGATCGGGGTGGTGATCCCCAGGCTGCACCTTACGATTTTTTCGGAAATATTGCAGGGAATCGAAGCGGAGGCACGAAAACTGGGATATGCGACTATGGTTTGTTCTACGGAGGATGATCCGCAGACGGAAAAAGAGTGTCTGGACCGGCTGAGAAATGGATTCGTGGATGGAATCATCCTTGCTGCAACCGGGAAAAACAGCCGTTTGATCCGCGATATAAAAGCCGGTGGGATGCCAATCGTTCAGCTTGTCCGTATGCAGGAGCGTGCCATCAGCAGTATTGTGGCGGATTACGAAGCCTGCGGGTATGAGGCGGTCACATATTTGTATGAAAAAGGATGCCGAAACATCGGTCTGATTGCAGGAGCACAGCATCTGGAACCCTATAGGGGACGATATAAAGGGTATCACAAAGCGGTGAAACAGTTGGGACTAAAGGAATATCTCGGTGCGTGTGATCAGCCGGTGAACAGCTTTGAGTATGGGTATGAGTGCACCAATCAGTTACTGGATGAGGCGGATGCGCTAGATGCCATCATTGCCTGTGTCGATGTGCAGGGAATCGGCGCTTTGCGGGTATTGAAAGAGCGAAATATTGCATCTTCAGAGGTGAAAGTCATCAGTCTGACCGGGCACGAGATCGGAGGAATGCTCACCACTTCTATGACTTCGATGGAAATGCCGGCGCATGAAATGGGGAAAAAGGCGGCGTCCATGATCATCGAAGAAATCGAAGCGCCTTTGGATCAAAAACCAAGTCCGCAGCATCTGGTCTTTTCCGCAACATTAATGGAGAGGGAAAGTACGGGACCAGACCTAAATAAGTAAGCAGAAGCTGTTAGAGAAACTGAAAAAAGAGTACAGCGATATGGAATTTTATGGTGGCGGATTTTCAGAATGGAGATAAGAGGGAGAGAGATACAAGCTCTCCCTCTAAGAAGATTTTGTAAAATTTATACATTTTAGCTGACAAATTCATGAAATCAGATATTCATCAAATCTTCTGCCATCTGATACAAGTCATCAGCAGTCACATTATCATCTGTTTGAAACAGATATGTGATGCCATTTTTCTCAAAAATAGCCGAATGATAAAACTTGGTTTCTGGAGCATCTGCCCCCTCACTGACAAAAAAGTGCGGGTCATTTTCTGCTCGATTCTTTGTCTCGTCATCCAGAACATAGTCTTCTGGTACAAAAAGATACTCATCGTAATTATAATAAACAGTCACTCCGTCAATCGTACGGCTTTCGGTAGAAGTTTTATCCTGCTCACTCATTGGCTGATAGGACATGGTCAGTGTCACATCGATCCCGTCGGAATTCACATAATCAGCGGAAAGTTCCTTCCAGTTTTCGACTGTATGACCGGCATCATCTTTGCCACTCGTATGAATGATATTTCCGCCTTCGAATTCAAATCCGGCATCAAAAGTTTTTGGAAATTTCAACATCGCATTTTTATGTGTTCCCTGCACATCTGACTGTGCCTCTGTCATCTCACCTATGGTTTTGTAATCATACCCTGCATGTGAGGAAGAAACGTAAGATGCGATCTTAGATGTTGCAAATACGGTTCCTCCCGTTGTCATCAAACATACAGCAGCGATTGCTACAGCCTTTCCCAGCGTTCTTTTTTTCATAGCGCTCATCTCTCCTTTTGAAATTCTTCTTTCCTGCTGTGCTAATTTGCGGCGCAGTTCTTCTTTCTTACCGACTGAAAAATGAAGCGCATTTATGGATTCCCGAAATTGTTTATCAAAATCTTTGGACATATGGCATGACTCCTTTCGAATTGGTGTTCGCCTGTTTCTGGTTCTCATCCAGAACAGACTTCAGTTTTTTGCGTCCTCTGGATAGATACGCCGAAACGGTATTTTCGGATTTTCCCAGCATCGCTGCAATCTCATTTACCTGATATCCCTCATAATAGTATAGATAGATACTGACGCGGTAATTTTTGGGAAGCGTCATCACCAGATCTAAAATCTCGGATTCCTGTTTATTTGGTTCTGGGATTTCAGATGCATTGTCCAAATCGATGGCACGTTTCCAAAAAGCGGTTCGCAGATGGTCTTTGCAGGCGTTTATGGTTGTACGGATGATCCACGCTTTTTCATGCGTGGGACTGTCAAAATGGTAATTCTCCGAGAGAAGTTTTAAAAATACATCCTGACAAATATCTTCCGCATCATAAGCCCGAATTATTCACCGCTATACGGTGAAAGTGGCTTAAAGTCATATAGTT
>JBJENW010000326.1:0-7439 GCA_051880395.1 Lachnospiraceae bacterium
CTACAATTAGACATATTCCCATTCTGCTTTCTAGTTTATCGCGCTTTGATCTCCATTGATTACGAATTTTTTTCTTCCTCCGCTCGCTGTTTCCTATTATTTTATTTTTATGACACAGATAACAAAATATTACTGCATATGTTTCCAAAGCTTTTATAAATTTATCTTGATTTCTTGTTATTTTCTGTATTTTTTGTATAATAATACTATAAACAATTTTTAGGGGGAATTTTTATGGCATTATTTAAAAATAAAGAAAAGGATGAAAAAGAGGGAAAGCCAAAAAAACATGAAAAAACCATGTTTCTTTCTCCGGAAGAAATCAATATTTCCAAAGATACAGACCCTTTGATCATCTCTAACGAAAAAAAAATCATTATCCGGCAACGCCGTGAAGAACCACAGGAAGCAATAGAAGATGCAATAGAATCTCACTCAAACTTTTTGCTGCGTATCAACGAAAACGGCTCAGAGGCAACTTTAATGCTTTGCAAACGCCCGGAAGGAGCATACAGTGAAAAAGAGATTCTTGACTTTCTTGCTTCTCGCGGCATTGTATACGGCATTCGCAACAAGACTGTTCGCTCGCTTGCAAACGGTGAGCTTTACTACGAGGACGTCCTCATCGCAAAAGGAAGCTCCCCCCAAGACGGTCACGATGGTTTTTTTGAATTTCACTTCAATCCATCCCCTCCCAAAAAGCCGATTGTTCTACCAGACGGCTCTGTGGATTACAATGTACTTGGAAAAATGGAATTATGCGTTAAGGACCAACTTTTAGTTACATACCACAAAGCAACTCCCTGCAACCCCGGAAAGAATATTTTTGGAGAAGAAATTGAAGCAAAGATTGGTGTGGATCTGCCGCCGCTGCAATGTAAAAACTGCGAACTAGATGAGAATCAATACGAATATTATGCCACGAAAGAAGGCAATGTCACATTTGAAGATCATACATTATGCGTTACACCACTCTATGTGATCGACGGCGATTTGGATGCCGCGACAGGCGATGTCGACTTTCACGGTGATGTGTTAGTACAAGGCAATGTGTTTGCTGGCGTTACGATCAAGACTACTGGCAGTATTACAATCAATGGTCATGTAGAAATTGCAAACTTATTTGCCGGGAAAGATGTTCTGTTAAAAAACGGCATGCAAGGATCCGGAATCGGAAAGATCAGTGCCAAAGGAAATGTACTTGCCAAATTTCTGGAACAGACACGTGTTTTTGCAGGAACTGATATCACAGCAAGTGCCCTTCTAAACTGTGACGTAGAAGCCGGACGAGCTGTGACAATTACAGGCAAACGTGGAAACATCATTGGCGGTACTACCTCCGCCGCCGAAAAAGTCACTGCTTTCTCTCTCGGAAACCGTGTCGGTGTTGCCACACGCATTATTATCGGATTAGAAAAAAATTTCAAAACTATGATGGAAGAAATCGATGAACAGGTTGAACTCTATTCCAACCAGCTGGCAGATACGAAGCGCACCCTTGACCGCATCGCTTATCAAATGCAGGCGCAGCCATCTTCTGCGGAATTATTAAAACAGCGAACCGAACAAATGCGTTCCAAAATCCTGTTTCAGTCCAAATTGAACGAGTTAGAAAACCGCCGAAATCGACTTATCGATGTCAACGAACGTTCCATTAACGGCTGTATCGAAATTGAAGGACCAGCATATGCCGGATGCCAGATCATTATAAACGGTGTAAGTGAAACGCTTCACTCCGAATACCGCGATGTAACATTCAGCAAGCAGAAACGCGAAATCCGCATTTTATCTAACAAATTAAAGTAGTCTAAAACCAAAAGCTGTTATTCTGATTGAAGAAAAACGTTTCTTTCCTTTCTTGACCAGAATAACAGCTTCTTTTGTTGTGCTATTGCATATATTTAATGACAGTATCCCATACTTCCGGTTTCTCCAGACCTAGTTTCCAGAAGGAGCCACCCGCCAGATTGTTTTCTTTCATCACACCTAGTTTCTTCTCTAACGATTCTGCTGTTTCCATCCACATCTGATATGTCACGCCATCATTTTCATATTCCACGTAGAACTGTTGCGTCTCATCTAACCACTGCGGTTCTGCACCGTTTGCCGCCACTACACTTTCCGCATCTTTCATGCCTAATGCCTGACTGTTCAGTGTGTAGGATTCATTTTCTTTTGTTCCCTTTGCATTCTGTTTTGGTGCTTTACTCCACAATCTGGTATAAAACGGCATGCCCAGAATGACCTGTTGAGCCGGAACTTCTTCTAGCGTATCGCTTACACCTTTTTCCACAAAACCGATCGACGCCACAGAACCTTCTTCCGATCCAACATAATGCTCGTCATATCCCATTACCACAATATAGTCTGCAAATACCGCCTGCTCTTTTCGATTATAATAAGATGTAAATTCTGACGGCACATAGTTATCTACCGACAAGACAATATCATTGTTTGCACACTTTAAGCCAAGTTCACGAATAAACTGCACATAACTGTCACCCGCTTCTTTTTTTATTGTCTCCAAATCCACATTTATTCCATCTAATTCATATTGAATCGCCGCCGCTACAATCTGATTTTCCAGATTCGTACGTTTCGATGTATGCGTTAATACATCCGTAGTATCCACATTTGTATTGACCAGATTGCTGACCAATCCCCATACTTCCACCCCGTTTGTATGACAGTAATTCACATAATCACGATCTGCAAATGAGCCAATATTTCCATTATTATCATTCAAATAAAACCAGGTCGGAGAGACCACATTCACTCCCTTGGTATTCTGAAGCAGATTCTGAATGCCGGCATTTGCATCTGCCGTTGTCACCTGATGCCAGACCATATTAATCTGAAAATCTTTATGAATCTTCTGAATCTGATCCTCTTGAAACAAATCGTTTGCGACAGAAACCGCATGGACATTTTCCACATATCTCTTTTTCATATATCCATTAATTCCGTCTGCAGTGCAAACTTGATCCCAGTCTTCCCCCTCTTTCAGCACCGTGACCGTATCATTTTCCTTTAATTCACGTAAAATCGGGCTTTTAATCCCACCTCTGACTCGAATCTGCGTTTTTCGACTTGCTGTTGCCTGTTTTTCTTCTCCCCACTCGGTTTGAATGATCACACGGTTTGGGTTCTCAAAAAACTGATATGTCATATTCGTATACTGTTTTACAAGTTCCATTGCAATATAGACATCGTCGCCATCTATACGTACAAACGGGTACGATGCCGTTTCTTTCTTTTTCCCAATCTGATATTCTGCATTTCCAGGTTCCACACGCACAACCCCTTTCGATGTTGCATATAATAACAGATTCTCATTTTTATCCCAATAAAACCTTTGATTAAATCGTTCGCGCACTAAAGTATAATCTAAATATAATATTCCATCAACATAAGTTCCCATTTCCTCGATTTGTTCATGATTTAAAATAATTGCTGTATCTGTCGCATTTTCCAGTCCAAAGTAACTTTTTAGATCTTTTACTTCTTTGGACGGCGTGTATTTTTTTATTAAACCGATTCCTAATACCGCAAGCAAGATCAGGACGATCACTCCCAGCATGATCAAAATCGGTTTTTTACTTTTCTTCTTCATTTTGTTCCCCCTTAATGCTGTCTTCTGCAAATAATCATGGTAGTTATCACGAAAAAGTATAGCACATTCTTTTTCTTTTTTCACCCCAAATTTAAAGAATTTAAAACAGACTTTCGCAAGCACCTAAAAAAAGGTTGTGGGATTTGTTCCAACATCGAGGGCAGCTCATAATCAGAACATTTCAAAAAAATCAAACTCATCACACCCGTTTTTTTCAGCCTTGCAAAAGCCTGCTTTGTAACAAAATGAAATTGCAACAAAAATGAACATTGTTTTTTCGTTTCTACTTTCTGTTTTCACACGTTGTCAGCACAGATGTCAAATTTGCCTAACAGAAAATCTTATTGTGATATATTTTAAAAAAGATAACTTTTGATTTTATTTTTAGTTACATTTGTTTATTTTTCTGTTATAGCATTCAAGTAATTATTGTACTAGTTTTTTAATGAAAGTCATTTCTTTTTTATTTAGATGAAAGGGATCTGCAATAAAAGGAACCGAAAAAGCAGAGATATGATACTCAGAAGAAATTTTTCTTTTATCTTTTTTATCTCCAAACAATATCAGACAATGCAGCCACTGTCTATAATTTTCTTCCTGTTGAAGCATATCTAAAAAATGTAAATACGATTCCTGTTTCCAGGGGCACATACTGCCGATTACGATTTTTTTGTCACAGCGCAAAAATTCCAAACGATTTTTTTGATACTCACTTCCAAGATCAAGAATCGTTATTTCCTGCGCACCGTTACACAGACCAGGTACATCTCGTGGATCCACTTGCGGATAGTATATTGCATTTTTAATTGTAAAGGCTCCTTCATCCGGAAGCATTGTCGCCAATTGGCCATGTTCATTAATCTCTAAAAGTGCTGTTTTTTTTCTTTTGATATCCGAAAAGAAATTTGTCAGCGCAATTGCCAAATGCGTGGTACCGACACCATTTGTTGCACCCATAATTCCGATCACACATTTCTGTGCTCTTTCAAACCGTCTGCGCATACATTCCTCCTTTCACTCATTCCATGTGTACTATTCTATCTGTTTTTCATTTTTTTGCTGTACACATTTTAACCGGCGAAAAAACTGTTGCTTTTTGTGACTGTCGCGCCAAAGATCTTCCTCCAACGGAAAGCACAATACTTCGCGCTGCAACTGTCGGGCATACAGCTTCGCCATTTTTTTTCGCCCAAATCCACAAACAACAATCAGATCCGGATACGATCTGAGCCGTTCG
This sequence comes from Lachnospiraceae bacterium, assembly GCA_051880395.1. GTDB lineage: Bacteria > Bacillota > Clostridia > Lachnospirales > Lachnospiraceae > JBJENW01. The sequence continues at coordinate 4,851 of JBJENW010000326.1, forward strand.
TAAAGAGCAAGACTTTCTTTTTTTTGCCAGCTCTGACTCCCCAGCACAAGAAGAATCGTCTCTTCCTGTGTCATCTGCTCATACAGCAATTCGGCGTCTGTACCAAAATCTTCTACATGTATCACATTCCCCGAATCTGACTGTCTCATATCACCGGCAAATGCCCGATATTTACAGACAGAGTCCTTTACACAAGCGCCTGGCTCGCCTTCCAGAAAATCCTGCAGAAATGACGTTTCTGCAGCCTCCCGGTATCGTGCCGTATATCCAGTACGATTCAAATGAGACACCAGCGCAATCGCCAGATGTGTTCCACCTGCACCGTTTACCGCTGACACGACCTTGATATTTTTTTCGAGATGCTCCGCTTTTTTCTTATTTTGTAGCAGCGACTGCTTTTGTAGCTCCAATACCGCTTTTGCCTCTTCAACGGAAGAAAAACGTTCTCTCGCGTCTGCCGCTAATGTATATTGTAAGAATTGACGCATATGTTTTCCATATCCCATGCACAACGGAATGCGCTGTCCAGGTACGTGCACCTGCCCAAACAACAACACATATACTACTGCTCCCAATGCATAAAGATCCGTCTTTTTGCCAACTTCCCTACCCTGATACTGCTCCGGCGCAGCAAATCCCGGTGTTCCATATTGCATCGTTTCTGTCGGTCTTTTCTGATTTAGATACGATGCGATTCCGAAATCTACCAAACGCACAGTGTCCCCACACAAAAAAATGTGCTCCGGTTTCAAATCCAGGTAGACCACCGGATTCGGCTTTTGCCCATGCAGATATTCCAGAATACTGCAAAGCTGCAATGCAATATCAATTTTCTTTAATTTGGGAATAAAAACAGATTCAGACAATAGTGTCTGTAAAGATTCCCCTCGCACAAATTCCTCTATGATATATAAGTAATTGTCATCCTCTTCCAAGTCATAAATAGTCGGAATTCCGGGGTGATTCAGATTTTTTAAAAGTTCTGTCTCCGAAGAAGCCCAGCCAGGCGTAAGACTTGATTTTTCAATACATTTGATCGCCCGGACATCATCTAGCTTCTGGTGTCTCGCCAAATACACGCTGCCGCTGCCGCCTGTTCCAAGCAGTCTGAGCAGCTTATATTTGCCTGATAAAATCTTCTGTTCCATAACCGCTCCTTTCTGCCTCTCTCAGACAAACCGGAGCATCTCTGACATTGGTTATACCATAATTTCTCTTCATTTGTATCAATTCTATCCATTTTGATAGGATTTTTGTCAGATTCAGCATTTTGGCATTGTTTTTCAGACCTGTTTTTTCCATTTTCAACGAAAATGACTCCATTTATTACGAGGACGCTTTACAACTCTTTTACTTTTGCTATAATGAAGTATATAAAATCGTTCATCGATAATTAGGATAAGGAAGTGATGAAATGAAAATTGAGAAAGTAAACGAGAACCAGATACGTTGCACTTTGACGAGAGAAGACCTAGACAACCGGCATTTGAAACTCAGCGAACTTGCCTATGGAACGGAAAAAGCCAAATCACTTTTTCGCGATATGATGCAGCAGGCATCTTACCAGTTTGGCTTTAATGCAGAGGATATTCCACTTATGATCGAAGCAGTTCCTCTGTCTTCTGACTCCGTTATCCTCATTATTACGAAAGTTGAGTACCCGGAAGAATTAGATACACGTTTTTCAAAATTCTCTGAATCAGGTATGGAAGAAGATCTGTTTGAAAACGATTTTCCCCTAACACAAGAGCAGGCCGCAGAACGAGCCGATGATATATTAGACCTTTTTCGAAAAATTCAGCAAGAAAATGAAGAAGCCTCTTCTTCCAAAAACGATTCGCCTAATTTCATTCCTCTTGATGAATCAATTCGTCAAAAAGAAGCACAAAGGAAACAGACAAAACAAGCCGAAACGACTACGCAAAAAAAGGAAGCAAATCCTGTTCAAATGGTTCGCTTATTTGTATTCAACAACCTTCAGAATCTGCTTCAGTTTTCTTCCATTGCGCACCACTTTTACTCACAGCCAAACACATTATATAAAAATCCTACTAATGGAAGATATTATCTTCTGGTAAGCAATGGAAACGCCTCCGCTGAGGATTTCAACCGTCTGTGTAATATTTTAGCAGAATATGGGGCTTCGCAAAATTTACACACCGCTACATCCGCTTATATGCAGGAACACTACGAAATGTTGATCGACAATCATGCAATCGAAACACTTGGTTCTTTATAAGAAAAAGAACCGTTACAGTTTTTCACTGTATCGGTTCTTTTTTTGTAATAAAAATATTTATGCTCTTATTTTGCTAAAAAAGCATTAATTTTATCTACTAATGCATCCGGATCAACACCATGTACCTGTGCGGCTTCTTCGATTGTTTCCATCTGAGAAGATGGGCATCCAAGACAATGCATACCGATTTCCAACAGGATTGGAGCAACATTCTCATCAATCTGGAGAAGTTCGCCGATCATGGTTGTTTTACTTACCTGTGCTGCCATACTGCTTGTTACCTCCTTTATACATTTTATGATCTCTCGGAATCTCTAAACCTTTATTTCTAAGGCTTTCAGATTCCTTTT
>JBJENW010000327.1:0-7346 GCA_051880395.1 Lachnospiraceae bacterium
AACTTTCACTCCACCATTTTCTGGAACTGTAAGAAAATATCTCAACCTTCCGTCTACAATACACAGTTTCCAGTATCCGGCGGACACAGCGACAGGGGTGGAGGGTACAGATCTGGCTTTGACAGAAATGCTAGTGAGTTTGGAGGGGAGCGTTTCCGATGCCTTTGCTGTTCTTCCGAGAGGCGGACTGGCTGTGCGAAGCTGTATGCCCGGGAAAGAGTCTGCCTCTGAGTCTTTCCCGGGCATACAGCTTTGTGCAGACTGTCCGACATTCGGAAAACAGCAAAAATAAAGCATCGGAAACGCTCCCCTCCAAACTCGACTTCATTTCTGTCTAGCCAGATCTGTACCCTCCCCCCCTGTCGCTGTGTCCGCCGGATACTGGAAACGTCCGCGTAGGAAATCCCCCTCGGTTGAGATATTTTTCGTCAAAATACCCAAAAAGTGGTGGCTACGAAAATGTAGAGGGAGGTCAATAAAGTAGAGCCCGCAAAGACTTACACCCATATAAAGCGTAAATACGGTGCGAACAGTAACTAATAGGTTAAAATAGAAAAATTTTATTCAGAAAAAATATTGACAAGACACATAAAAGGTAATATATTACCAATAAGGGTAATGTATTACCTTTTTGAATGCAAAGCAATTTGGAATGGAGTGGAAGTATGAGAAATTTGGAAGAACTGATCAATATGGATGAATACCGATTTGAAGGAATGGCTCCTTCATTATTTTTACTTGGTCTGCTCAGTGCATTTGAAAATCGTTATCAGGCGAAAGCGGACAGTTTTTTTGAAGAAATCAGTTGGAAACAGTTTTTTGCGATGATCTGTATCAATCTGTGCAAGGAAAGTCCGACGTTGAAAGAATTGGCTGAGCTTATGGGAAGCTCACATCAGAATGTGAAGCAGATTTTAAATAAGCTGGAAGATAAGGGATTTGTCAAAACAATTCCGGATGAAGAAGATAAGAGAAAACAAAGAATTGTATTGACAGAGAAAACAGAAGCTTTTTGTTTGGCACATGAAGAAGGCAGTCAGAGGATCATCCGTAAGATTTTTGAGGGCATTGATGAGCAGAATATTAAAATTGTGATCCGAACACTATTGCAAATGGAGAAGAATCTGGAAGGGGCAGATCAATCATGAAAAGAATCGTAGTATATCAGAGTGGAACAGGTTTTACAGCAAAATATGCAGGCTGGATTGCAGAGGAACTAAGTTGTGAGGCAAAGGAATTAAAACGTGTAAGTAAAAGTGAACTGGCAGATTATGATATGGTGGTTTATGGCGGCTGGATTATGGCTGGCACAGTAGTCGGATACGATAAGGTAAAAACGTTCAATCTGATAAATCTGGTTGTATTTGGTGTGGGAATCTCCATGCCGGATGAGGAAATCGCGGCAAAAATTGCAATACAAAGTAAGATTCCGCAAGAGAGATTCTTCTATTTTGCAGGCGGCTATGCACCTCAGAAACTTGGAATCATGAAAAAAATGATGCTCAATTTGATCAAAAAGTCTGTGGAAAAGAAAGAGAATAAGACGGTACAGGATATATATATGCTGGAGAGTTTCGCGGGAGTGGATCATACAAGCCGGGATGCAGCGCAAGATCTGGTTGCATATTGTATGAAACATTCATGAGAAATATGTCTTCATTGCTTTTGATACATAATTATGCCAAAGAAAGGAGCGAAGCATTATGCCTATCAAGGATTTACGCAATACAACTGAGATTTCTAACATCGCACACAAGGAACAGGAATCAATTTTTATTACCAAAAATGGATATAGCGACTTGGTCGTAATGAGCAGTGAATTGTATGATAAATTTGCAAAAATAAACCGCATTGACCAAGCCATCTTCGAGTCTGAGCAGGAAATCGCAAACGGAGCAGAAGCAGTTGACGCAGAGACAGTTTTTGCAGAATTGGAGAAAAAATATTTTGGATAAATATAAGGTAAAGGTCAACCCAAAAGCAATCCGCGAATTAGACAGTATTTACGAATATATCGCTATGCATGTGGTTATGAAAGCAATAAAAATCTTTCGGAAGTTTGCTTGGAATAAGTTATTAGCTTACGAAAAAAGAATTTGAAACATTGATCTTAGGTATTGCAGATATATGGAAAGAATGAAGCGCAACATAGCAGTATGAAAGCCCCTGAGGGAGTAAATTATATTTTGGCAGTAAAAAAATAATTTTTTCCGTCGATTCTCAGTTGACAATTTCACACATCTGGTTTAAGATATACATACCGACGGTATGTAAAATAAAATCATTTCGAAATGGAGGCAGACATGGCAAGAAACAAGTATCCGGAGGAGACACGCAAACGGATTTTGGATGTTTCCACGAAGCTATTTATTGAGAAAGGTTATGATCAGACCTCTCTTCAGGATATTATTGACGGGCTCGGAGGATTGACAAAAGGGGCGATCTATCATCATTTTCGTTCGAAAGAAGAAATTTTGATCGCAGTTGTCAATCGTTTATGTGATGACAACAGTGCGGAGATGGCGAGGATTCGGGATGACAGTTCTTTGACGGGAAAGGAAAGACTGGAGCAGATGTTTGTAAAATCGTTGACCAATCCCGGGCAGAAGGACATGTTTACGGTAACGCCGAATTTAATGAAAAATCCAAAGCTGTTAGTCTATTATTTACAATCGATTATAGAAAATGTTGTGCCGCACTATATTGTTCCAGTGATCAAGCAGGGCGTGGCGGATGGTTCCATCAAAACGGAGTATCCCGAAGAACTTGCGGATGCGATCATGTTTTTGACAGATGTCTGGATGAATCCCGTAATCTTTCAGATGTCTGAGAAACAACTTATGAATCGGATCCTTTTGATCAATGAAATGTTAAAGCCGTATGGCGTGGAATTGCTCAATAAGGAAATGATGGAGTGTATGGCAGAGTGTAGAAGAGCTGCAGAAAAATATGGAAAAACTTCTAACTGTTCAGAATAGAATCTGTTCTGTTTTGAGCAGTTAAAAAATACTGTTATACATACCGATGGTATGTATAAAAACAAAATGCGAGGAGTGACTGCGCAAAATGGAATATGCGAATGTGCAGATTACGGAAAGGAAAGAGTATGAAAATGTGGAATCGAAATTTTATTATGGTAGTGTTAGGACAGATCATTTCACTGTTCGGAAATGCAATTTTACGATTTGCGCTGCCGTTATATTTGCTGAATGAGACAGGTTCAGCAGCGTTATTTGGAGTTGTGAGTGCGTGTGCGTTTATCCCGATGATCGTGCTGAGTCCGATTGGAGGTATTTTTGCAGACCGGGTGAATAAACGCAACATTATGGTCGTGCTTGATTTTTCAACCGCATTGTTGGTGCTTGCGGTCATCTTGTTATTAGGAAAAATGAATCTGGTCACACTTTTGTTATGTGCACTATTCATTCTTTATGGGATTAATGGTGCTTATCAGCCCGCAGTACAGGCGAGTATACCAGCGTTATTGTCTAGTGAACATATTATGCAGGGAAATGCCGTGATCAATCTCGTCAGTTCGTTTGCAGGACTTATCGGCCCGGTCATAGGAGGTGCTTTGTTTGGATTTTATGGAATTATGCCGATTCTCTATGTCAGCGTGGTTTGCTTTCTTTTATCTGCAACAATGGAAATTTTTATCCAGATTCCGTTTGAAAAAAAGCCTGCCCAAGGAAATATTTTTGCAATCGGATTTGGAGATTTAAAAGACAGCTTTCGCTATATCCATAAAGAACGGCCGCTGATCATGCAGTTCTCCCTTGCGGTTGCAGCCATCAACATGATATTAAGTGCATTGATCATTATCGGACTTCCGGTGATCGTGACACAGATGCTTGACTTTGACAGTGAGACAGCGAATCGTTTGTATGGCTATGCCGAAGGGGCCATGGCGATGGGGTCTTTGTGTGGCGGTATGGGAGCAGGCATATTTGCAGGAAAGATGAAGACAAGAAATGGCTATCTGTTCTTGCTTTATGATGCGTTCACCGTCATTCCGATCGGACTTGCGATCATGCTCCCGATTCCAGCAAAGGTTTCCTATGCGATTATTTTAGTCAGCTGCTTTTTCATGATGTTTCTTGCGACCCTGTTTTCTATTCAGATCATGTCTTATCTGCAGATCATCGTACCGGAGACGCTGATCGGGAAGGTGGTTTCCTGCGCGATGTGCATCGGAATGTGCGCGACACCGATCGGTCAGGCCATTTATGGGGGACTGTTTGAACTGTTGAAGGAGAACGTATTTGTGCTGTTTTTTGCTGCGGCTGTGCTGATAGGGGGGCTGGCTTTTGCAATGAAAAAAGCATTTTTGGGATTGGAGGAGCTGGTATAATGATAGGCATGCAATCTTTTGGATAATAGAACTCATCGTTTGCGGCGGCTCCTTATTTCAGACATTGCTTCTGCGAATGGTTTTGTATTGCTGGAAGCAATGTCATCCAATCCGTCTTTTAACAGACCGTATAATTCAAAGCGGCTCGTAAGTGTTTCGTAGGTTTCTATGCTCATCACAGCAAGATCGCATTTTCCATTTTGGGTAATGAATACTGGCTCAGAATAAGTATGACAAAAAGTAGAAATTTTATTGTAATTGTTTTTGAGTTCGGAGCTTGATTTAATCGTTGGCATAGCAACACCTCCTGATTTTATTGATAACAAAATCATACATAAATTTTGGTGGGAAGTCAATTGGTTAAGAAAAATGTTTCTTGCTTTTTCATTGATTTTTATGGTGGAATAAGATATAATGCGGCTAATTCAAGTAATACGAATTAGTCGCATTTTGCTAGAATGAAGATTTCGATTCGAACATTCTTAGACGTTGTAAGGGTTTTACGCATAAAATACAGATTACTCGCTCTGTGTCCTGTCACATATTTATGAAAAATGCTATGTTTTTCATGAAAGGAGAAAATATGATATGGATCAAATCAAAATAGGAATATTAATTTCTGAGTTGCGAAAAGAAAAACATCTAACACAGGAACAGTTAGGAGAAAAACTAGGCGTTTCTCAAAAAAGTATTTCACGGTGGGAAACAGGAAGAAACATGCCAGATATATCTTTATTAAAACCTCTTTCTGTAGAACTTGGAATTACTGTTTCAGAATTAATAGAAGGAGAGAGGAGTGAATTGTTAAACAATGAAAAAGAAAATTGTATTGACGAAATGATTGAATACACCACCCAAGCAAGAAAAAACAACAGTACATTATGGAATGATGTTAACTTTATAACTACAGTGATATCTGTTTTAGCAGTTATTTTATTGGTTATTGGCGTTGCAGAACAACATCTTATGATTCCTACAATGGTTCTATGTTTGTTACTGGTAATTGTAATAGTAAGAATTGTTTTTTGCAAATGCCCAGGATGTGGTAAAACATTGCCATATTTTCTTGGGAAGGCTAAGGTGTGTCCACATTGTGGTTTAAAAATAAGTAGAGAGGAAAAATAAAAATGGGATTTTTAGGAATTATAGCACTAGTTGTAATAGCGTTATTTGTGATATTGATATATTTTATAGTTACTGGAATAAAACAAAAAAATTGGAAAAGAATTGTTTTTTCAATTCTAGTGTGTATATTAATTGCTGGAATGATGTATTATAGTTTAATTACATTTATTACATCAATGTAGTGAGCAAGTGTGAATTTTTTCATTCACCCAGAAAGAAGATGCTAAAACTTCTGTTGTTACTGTTTACATGTTGCTTTCAATTTACAGCTCAGAAAGTCTGTCTGCTGGCACTTCACACGGGTTTGCCCTTCGAAAAAACGTTTTGGCGGGCGTAGGTGAGATCCTGTTCTTAGAGAGCCTTACGCTCGAAGGCAATCCTGAGAGTGTTAGGCTCTCTTAGAACATAGCTCACTGGAGCAGGAGCCATGTTTTTTCGAAGGGCAAACCCGTGTGAAGTGCCAGCAGACAGACTTTCTGAGCGTCCGGTTTAGAAAAACGTGTGAACAGTAACCTTCTGCTTGTTTAAGAAAAAATTGTATGAAAAGAATGGTTGGCAAGTGCGCTCAAATCTGATATAGTAGTAAGGAACAAACCGTTGAAGCGGAGATAACGGCGATGATGCCTATACAGAGAGTCCGTGGTGCTGAGAGTCGGGCAAGAAACAAGTCGTCAAATGGACCGTTGAGGGTGCAGTCAAAGGTGGAGAAAGTTCATTCACTGAGTATTCTGCAACGTGTGGGCATACGTCAGTTGCCGGGGATATGTTGGTATCCTGACAAGGGCATAGCTGTTATTGGCTATGAAGCAAGGTGGCACCGCGGATAAAAACAGGTTTATTCGTCCTTGGCAGAAGATGTTTCTGTCAGGGATTTTTTTATTTCTTTGGCAGAGAAAAATAATGAAATAGAAGGAGGCTTAAAAATGGCGTTTCAGTTGAACAACGTAGTGCCTTGGGGCAGAAATATGGAAGAGTATAAGCAGATGTTTTGTTTAGAGGAAACGGATCTGTCAAAGAAAATCGCAGGATTTGGGGATGGACCGGCTTGCTTTAATTGTGAGGCGGCAGAAGAAGGTGGTCGCGTGATATCATTTGATCCAATCTACCAGTTTTCAAAAGAGGAGCTGCAAGAGCGGATCGAAGAGGTGCGAGTGACAGTCATGCAGCAAATGAGTGAAAACATGGATAATTATGTGTGGACACAGATAAAAAATTTGGAGGAGCTAGAAGAAATCCGCATGTCTGCAATGCGGAAATTTTTAGCAGATTATGAGCAGGGGAAGAAAGAGGGGAGATATGTATGTCATGAGCTGCCAAACAGACTGCCCTATGAAGCGGATTACTTCGACATTGGTTTGAGTTCGCATTTTCTTTTGCTGTACAATTCCTTGGGATTTGAATTTCATATTCAGGCGATAACGGAAATGCTGAGAGTATGTAAAGAAGTAAGGGTTTTTCCAATCGTGGATTTAGATGCAAACATTACTGACTTGATCACGAATGTGATAGATTATTTCAAAGAAGATTACCGTGTCGAGATTGTGGAAACGGAGTATGAATTTCAAAAAGCAGCAAATAAATTGTTGATAATAAAAAAGTAAAGAATATGGGGGAATATATTATGCAATGTAATACGTTAGAAGAAGTAAGAGAAAATATCGACAGAATTGATGATGCGATCATTCGTTTGATTGCCGAGCGGGGAACGTATGTGGTACAGGCATCTGCATTCAAAAAAAGTGAGGATGGTGTGAAAGCGCCGGATCGTGTGGAGGCTGTGATAAAAAAGGTGCGCCAGAAAGCTGTGGAATATGGTGCAGATCCGGATATGGTAGAGGCATTGTATCGAGAGATGATCTCGCGTTTTGTT
>JBJENW010000328.1:0-7313 GCA_051880395.1 Lachnospiraceae bacterium
CATCTGCCTTACAAGCAGAGGGTCATAGGTTCGAGCCCTATAGGTCCCATTGATGAGAAATCATCGAATGAACTTTTGTTCAATGCCGGCGTGGCGGAACTGGCAGACGCGCAGGACTTAAAATCCTGTTGTAGAAATACAGTACCGGTTCGATTCCGGTCGCCGGCATGCGACACAGGATGTGTCTAAAATTAATATGTGTGTGTAGCTCAGCTGGATAGAGCACTTGGCTACGGACCAAGGTGTCGGGGGTTCGAATCCTCTCACGCACGTTGAATGAGAAGCCTTAAAGCATTTTGTTTTAAGGCTTTTTTGTATGTTTTGCGCAATACTTTTTACTTTTTATGAGGAAAATCCCTAATCCATTCTGGCAGTGGGAATCTACAAAGAGTGTATGTTGTTAAAAAACTGATGGGAGGAGGAAGCAAATATTGGGTTTGATGAATTGTGCATCAAACAAAGATAAGATTGTTGGAATGTCTGCATGATAGGAAAATACTAGAAAAAGCTATAATAGGCGAAAAAGAGAAGATTATGCGATATTTTTGTAAGAAAAAATCTTAACAATTACAAAAAAAATTGGTATACTATATAATAACGGATTAAATTCGTTATAAGGGGTAAAACAAGAGGTAGTGGTAAAGGAGAATGAAGGATGATAGAAAAAGATGAAGTTGTAGTTTACAAGACGGCAGATCTTAAGTTGAAAAAATTAGTAGAGTCAAAGCTGGTTTCTGAACGTATTTCCTATTTAGAACGTTGGGAGAAAGTGCCATTTCTAAAGCGAAAAATGTATGAAGGTGCAAAAGAAGTATGCGTGATTTTTTGTGATAAGTATCAAAAAAAAGAAGCAGAAGAAATAGTGGCGCAAGTTACGGGACAAACGTTACATAATGAGGTGACGGATACGGAGTAATTGTGAAAGTATGAGATATTCCCTTTTGAATAGCAGATGTAAATTTGGTATTTAAAAGGGATATTTTTTTATACTTAGATATTAAGAGAAATGATAGTAAGAGAAAAGACCGCTGGGGGAGCCAACGGTCTTCTCTATGAGGGGAGTATAAATAATTAATAAGGGGTATAACTCGCAAAAAAGATTTCTGAAGGGAAAATCTTTTTTACAAGAATTATTATATAATAAATTTCCAAATATTGCAAGAGAAAATTACTGGAAATTGCGATAGAATATTTGCTAAAAAACAAAAAGTTAACAATAAATATTAAAAAATAAAAAAAATAAACAAAAAACATAAAATAAGAAACAAAACTCACAAATAATAAAAACAAAAAAATGAAATAAGCGGATAATTATTTGGAGAAAAAAACATAGTATGCGTAAGAAAAAACGTTATGAAAAATGCTTATTGGGGGCGAAATAAAATATATATGCATATATTAGATTGATAGAAGAAATAAAAAAGTGGGTATTTATGGAAGATATTCTTTTGAGCTGGTGGGATGTGAATAAATATTGTCGGCGTAAGGATGTATTACTTGTGGATTTAAGAAATCGTAATGATTATGAGAAAAATCATATAGAGGGGGCGATGCAGGTAGAATATGAATCTATAGAACAATGGTTGATGCAGCAGGAAGAAGCATACAAATTAATTTTTTATTGTGATTATGGAAATCAAAGTATCAAAGCGGCACGATTTGCACGAGAAAAGGGTTGGGAAGCTTATTCTGTAAGTGGTGGTATACATGGAAGAAATTTGGCATAGGATGAAAACGAACAAAAAGCTGTGGAATAATTTTGTATCGTTAAAGGTAGGAAACATTAGATGCGAGTTTTGTAGTTGACAGCAAAAGTTTTAACCGCTAATATTTAAGAGAAGATGTAAATGTGGAAAGCGAAGCGTATGCTTTGGTGGAGGATAAAAATTGAAAGAACAGAAAACAAGAATGACATTTGAGTTAGTAGCGCCATGTCATTTTGGACTGGAAGCAGTATTAAAACGAGAAATATATGATTTAGGCTATGAAATCACAAAAGTAGAAGATGGACGGGTAACGTTTATCGGAGATGCAGAGGCGATTTGTCGGGCAAATATATTTTTGCGAACAGCAGAGCGTGTCTTGATAAAAGTCGGAAGTTTTCATGCAACAACATTTGAAGAATTATTTCAAGGAATGAAAGCACTGCCTTGGGAAGTTTATATACCGAAAAATGGTAAGTTCTGGGTGAAAAAAGCTGCTTCTATAAAAAGCAAATTGTTTAGTCCATCAGATATTCAATCCATCGGAAAGAAAGCGATGGTAGAGAAGATGAAAGAATTTTATGATGAAGAGTGGTTTGCGGAAGATGGTGCAGCGTATCCAGTTCGGATTTTTCTTTTAAAGGATGAGGTACTTGTTACGTTGGATACTACGGGAGATTCATTACACAAAAGAGGATACCGTCCGGTTACAGGAAAAGCCCCAATTTCGGAGACACTGGCAGCGGCCCTGATCATGCTGACTCCATGGAAAAAAGATCGTATTTTAGTGGATCCGTTTTGCGGCAGCGGGACGTTTCCAATCGAAGCTGCTATGATGGCAGCAAATATCGCACCTGGAATGAATCGAGAATTTACGGCAGAATCATGGACAAATCTGATTCCAAAGCAGGTATGGTATGATACGGTTGAGGAAGCACAGGAACAGGTCGATACAACGATCACAGTAAATATTCAAGGATATGATATTGATCCAGAGGTAGTACAGATGGCAAGAGAAAATGCAAAACGTGCAGGGGTAGAACAGATGATACATTTTCAGCAGCGGGCATTGAAAGATTTGCACCATCCGAAAAAATATGGATTTATCATTACAAATCCTCCTTATGGAGAACGTTTGGAGGAAAAAGAAGCTCTTGGGGAATTGTATCGGGAAATCGGAGAAGCGTATCGAGGATTGGACAGTTGGTCGATGTATTTGATTACCAGCTATACGGATGCAGAACGTTATATTGGAAGGAAAGCGGATAAAAACAGGAAAATATACAATGGAATGTTGAAGACATATTTTTATCAATATATGGGACCAAAACCACCAAAACGGAAGAGACCAGAGGCATAAAGGCTAAAGGGAAGAAAGGGGCAGTATGCGATACTCAAAGAAATATATCATTATGACACTGATTTTAGGTATACTTGCCGTTGCGGAATTTCGAAATTATGCCAGAGACTTTGAGGAGGTTGAAAAATTTCGCGGAGCTCTGTTGGAAGAAAGTGTATGGAATCCATTGATCGCAGATAGTGTCAATCAAAAGCAGATTTGTGTGATGATCGATAATAAGGTATATACGAGTCGGAATAGTCCGATTTATATGGATCAGAATTTAAATTTAATGCTGCCGATTTCCATGCTAACGGAGAGTTTTCAGTGTAGTTCACACTTGTATGATCAGCAGGATCTTTTGTTGGAAAAATATTCGGATGAGATTCATATCAAACTTGACAATTATGTGATGGATGTGAATGGAAAAAAAGTAGAGACACGATCAACATTAACGAAAAAAGGTGAGGAGTATTTTGTTCCGATGCAGGCTGTGGCAAAAAATCTGGGATTTTCTTACAAGTGGGATCCGAATGAAAATACAGGAACTGCTGTAAATGAAAAAGAGTCAGCGACAAATCTACCGTATAAATATGATCTTCGTGAAAAAAGGCGCGTCACGCAGGTGAAGGATCAGGGAAAATTTGGAACCTGCTGGGCTTTTGCGGCTTTGACAGCACTTGAATCTTCTATTTTACCGGAAGAGGTTGTTACATATTCGCCAGATCATATGTCGATGAAAAACAGTTTTCAAAGCGGGCAGAATGCAGGTGGCGAGTACACGATGGGAATGGCATATCTGATGGCATGGCAGGGACCGGTTCTAGAACAGGATGATCCATATGGAGATGGCATTTCTGTAGATGGGCTGTCAGCGATAAAACATGTGCAGGAAGCTCAGATTCTGGCAGAAAAGGATTATACAGCAATCAAAGAGGCCATTTTTAAATATGGCGGGGTGCAGTCTTCGATTTACAGTTCGCTGATGAATTCCTCTAGTGAGTCGGAATATTTTAATAAAGCGACAAATGCATATTGTTATATGGGAGCAGAAAAGCCGAATCATGATATTGTTATAGTTGGTTGGGATGATCAATATCCGAAAGAAAATTTTTCTATGGAGTTAGAGGGAGACGGTGCGTTTATTTGTCAGAACAGTTGGGGAGAGGCATTTGGGGAAAACGGATATTTTTATGTATCTTATTATGATACAAATATCGGAATTCACAATTTAGTATATTCCAAGGTGGAAAATACGAGTAATTACGATCACAATTATCAAAGCGATTTATGTGGTTGGATCGGTCAGATCGGATATAACAATGAGAGCATTTATGGAGCGAATGTGTTTACAGCGGACTCTGCGCAGAGTGTGGAAGCAGCAGGCTTTTATGCAACCGCTGTGGATACATCATATGAAATTTTTGTTGTACGTGATTTTAAAAATGAAAAGTCATTGAGAGAAAGAGTGAAAGTGGCAGAAGGAACACTTTCGAATGCTGGTTATTATACGATTCCATTTGAAAATGCGGTGCATGTGGAACAAGGAGAACGGTTTGCGGTAGTGTTAAAAATCAAGACTCCGGGTGCGGTTCACCCGTTGGCAATCGAATATCCGGCAGACGAGGAAACAGCAAATGTGGATTTGAGTGATGGAGAGGGGTATATTAGTCAGACAGGCGGAAATACATGGGAGCATGTGGAAGAAACCCAGCAGTGCAATTTATGTATCAAAGCGTATACGAGAAATCGTTAAGTAGTTAGGAATGAAAAAAGATGGAAAAAAAGATTCTAAAAGGTGTTGCAGTTTTTTTACTTTTCTTTAGTTTGGCAGGAAACGGGATACTTCAGTTTCTTCCTGAAATTCAAGGAGCAGTGAAAGAAAAGCAAATGGAAGATGCACAGTATGAGAAACAGCGAAGCGGGGTGATACATACTAAAACGGAACCATTAGTTCAACAGATTAAAAAAATACCATATCTCATAAAAAGGGCGGAGTCAGAAAAAGAAGAGACATTTGATAAAAACTCACAGTTGAAATTCAGTTTGCCGCAAGGAGTGAAAGCACAAGATATCAAAATTGAAACGGAGCCACTGGCTGCAGTGATCAAGGTAACTGTTCCAAAAGCCGGTTCCTATTATTTTGATGATACGCCGGTACAGGGGCGGAATGAACATATGATAGAAGCGTCGTATCAGATACAGAATAAGAATGCGGTTATTACGATGAAGTTTGATCAGGTGATGGAAATTAAAACTTCATCAAATCCGTATTTTTTCTATCTTTCCTTTTTGACACCGAAAGAGCGATATGATAAAGTAGTGGTAATTGATCCGGGACATGGAGGAACAAGTGTTGGCGAAAGTGTGGGAAATGTTCAGGAAAAGGATATTAATCTTGCGATTGCAAAAAAATTGGAGAGTTTATTAGAAGAGCAGCATGTGGGTGTGTATTGTACGAGAAATGAAGATGTGAATCCAACGGATGAGGCACGTGCGGCTCTGGCAAAGAGTGCGCAGGCGGATTATTTTATCAGTATTCATTGCAATCGTATGAAAAATGAGAAATTCTATTATATCACAGGAACAGAGGTGGTTTGTCAACAGTCAAAAAAATTTGAAAAGGCATCGCAGTTTTTAGCAGAAAGTTGTCTTTTAAACCTGACCAAACAATGTTCGATGGTAAATCGTGGGATGAAAAGGGAAAAAGAAAATTCATTGTTAAAACAGGTTGAAGTTCCATCTGTTATGGTACGGGTAGGATTTTTAAGTAATGCGCAGGAAAAGAAAAAGCTGATGAGTGATGCGTATCAGAAGAAAATAGCGCAGGCACTTTGTGATGCATTGTTACAGAATGAAAAGAGCAAGTAAAAAGCATTAAATGAAAGCCGAGGAAAGAACAAAATGAAAAAGAGAATTATTTTTGCAACAGGAAATGCAGATAAAATGCGTGAGATCCATGAAATTCTCGGGGATGAATCGTATGATATTTTATCTATGCGTGAGGCGGGGATTCAGATGGATATCGTAGAAGATGGAAAAACATTTGAAGAGAATGCCGCGATCAAGGCTGCAGCAGTGGCACAATATACGGATGCAATCGTATTAGCGGATGATTCCGGATTAGAAATTGATTATTTAAATAAGGAGCCTGGTGTATATTCAGCAAGGT
The DNA here is from genome assembly GCA_051880395.1 of Lachnospiraceae bacterium. Classification (GTDB taxonomy): domain Bacteria; phylum Bacillota; class Clostridia; order Lachnospirales; family Lachnospiraceae; genus JBJENW01. The sequence goes on from JBJENW010000328.1 coordinate 6,215, forward strand.
ATCTTGGAGAGGATACGCCATATGAGAAAAAAAATCAGAAGATTTTAGAGCGTTTAGAGGGAGTGCCGAAAGAGCAGAGAACAGCAAGATTTGTCTGCGCTATTGCAGCGGCGCTTCCAGATGGAAGGCTTCTGACCGTTAGAGAGACAATGGAGGGATACATTGGGATGAAACCGGAAGGAGAAAATGGGTTTGGATATGATCCGATTTTTTATCTTTCAGAATATGAATGTTCGACAGCAAAACTGTCACCAGAGGAAAAAAATAAACTGAGTCACCGTGGAAAGGCTTTAAGGGCTATGAAGAAGGAACTGATGAATATAGATGAGAATATTGATAATAAGTGATACGCACAAGAAACATAAAAATTTGAAACGGATTTTTGACAGGGTACTCCCGGTGGATCTTTTGATCCATCTAGGAGATGCCTGTGGTTTTGAAGAGGATATTGCGGATATGGCAGGTTGTCCTATGGAAGTCGTTGCCGGAAACAATGATTTTTTTTCGAAACTTGACAGGGAAAAAGAAATTCAGATCGGTAAGTATAGGGTCATGATTACACATGGACATTTTTATTATGTGAATTCCGGAATAATGGATCTGAAACGGGAGGCAAAAGCGCGTGGGTGTGATATTGTGATGTTTGGTCATACACATGTACCAGTATTAGAGTATGATGATGATATTATTGCTTTAAATCCGGGAAGTGTTTCTTATCCAAGGCAGGATAATAAAAAGCCGTCTTATATTATGATGGAGATTGACCGCAAAGGAGAGGCACATTTTACGATTGAATATCTGGATTAGAGATGGTTATGCAAGTACTAAGGGGATAGAAATAAAAAGTGAAAAAAAATATGTGGATAACAGAAAAAAGGTGTTGACAAAAAGGAAACAATGTAATATAATATCACTTGCGCGAACGCAATTTGCGTAAGACAGAAAGTGACACATTTGTTTTATAACGGGGTGTGGCTCAGCTTGGCTAGAGCGCCTGGTTTGGGACCAGGAGGTCGCAGGTTCGAATCCTGTCACCCCGACTTCTTGCGGGTGTAGTTCAATGGTAGAACACCAGCCTTCCAAGCTGGATACGTGGGTT
>JBJENW010000329.1:0-7194 GCA_051880395.1 Lachnospiraceae bacterium
CTGCCAGCGTGGGGCTGGTGGCGGTATTGATCAGATGGATGCTAAAGTGAGGAGGCGATGCTGTTGGACAAGGAGGTGTTAAAACAATATAACGGAATGAAAAAAGAAATCGAAGATATACGGAGACGCAGAAGAAGGATAAAAAAAGAAATAGAACGTCTTGAAAATGAAACAGTAGTTGTCACAGTAAAAGGCACACAAAAAAATGGAATATATGGACCGATCAAGGTTACAGGCAGGCCAAAAGCAATGCAAAAAGAAAAAAAGAAGCTCCTAAAACAGTATGACGAATTACTGGAACAAAAAGAAATGGAACTCCTGAAACTGACAATAGGGGCAGAGGAATACATACAAAGCTTAAGAAAAACAGAAATGCGGTCAATACTCCGATTAAGTATTATCGACGGGATGACAAATGCCAAAGTGGCAGAAAACATGAACCGATTATTCCCGAACAGAAATATTGCATATACGGATGAAAACATTAAGAAAAAAATTCAAAGATTTTTTGAGAATGTCCCTCAATGTCCCAGCAAAAAATGATAATATGTTATCATGCAGAAACCAAGAACATCTGAAAGCCTGCAAACCGATACATAACATTTTCCTCCAAAAAAGCGTCTGCTGCAAGCAGGCGCTTTTTCTCATAAAAAAATGGAAGAACAACAAATAGAATTTGTAAAACAATGCATAAAAACAGGCATACACAGTTTTTACAACAGCCCGGAATGGAAGCAATTAAGGCTGCAGGTATTGAGATCTGACAAGTACGAGTGCCAGATATGCAAAAGGAAAGGGAAATATACCAGAGCAACGACGGTACATCATGTTAATTATGTTAAGACGCACCCGGAGTTGGCGTTAGAAAAATTTTACACATGGAAAGGAAAACAGAAAAGGAATCTGATATCGCTGTGCCATGAATGCCACGAAGAAGTACATGGGTACCGGAAAAAAGAGAAAACGGAACCATTAACAGAAGAACGATGGGATTAGGAAAGACTATAAAGCGAAAAAGAGAGAAGACCCCCCGGTCAGAAAAAAACGCATTTTAATCTGGACGTTGGAGACCGGTGAGTGGACTCGACAAAACATATTTTTCTCGCGCGCGATAGAAAAATAAAAAAAGTTGAGGTGATGGGATGGCAGCAAGAGCGCCAAATAAAAAAAAAATAAAAGAATCACTAGAACTTCAGTTAGCAAAAAAAGGAGCAAAAATAGAGTGCTTTGAAGACCTGATTTGCGATTATATGAATCTGTATGATATCAAAAAAGCATTGCAGAAGGATATAAAAGACCGCGGGATAGCATACGAAACAACATCGGCCAGCGGATACCCCATTACAAAACAAAACCAGTCGGTAAAGGATTTAGTCGCAATCGGGAAGCAGATGCTTTTGATATTGGACAAGCTGGGCCTGACCACATCCGAAGTAATCCAAGAGGGGGATGAGGATGAACTGTAAAATCAATCCACATATCCAAGAATGGATTGACATCGTTGAGAACAGGACTTATGAGGTGTGCGAAGAACAAGAGCTTCTGGTAAGGCATGTGAAAGACTGCTTTAAAAATGAGGACATATACACAGACGATGAACAACTTGAAAAATATATCAGACTTGCAAGATATTTTCCGTTTGAGCGCCTGTTCCCGTGGCAAAAGTTTGTTGTCGGACTGCATGATTGTACGTACTGGAGCGAAAGCGGTCTCCCTCGTTGGCCGGATCTGTTTTGCGAGCTGGGCAGAGGCGCGGGAAAGGATGGAACAATTGCATGGGAAGCGATTTGCTTGATGTCACCTTATAACGGGATCCGGGAATACGATGTTGATATCTGTGCAAATAATGAGGACCAGGCTATGCGGCCGCTGAAAGATGTGACATCGGCATTCGAGCGTCCGGAAGTGATCAAAAAATTAAAACGTTTTTTTCGATGGACAAAAGAACAGGTAGTTTCCCTGCAGACCGGATCCACGATGAAAGGCAGAACCAACAGCCCGAAAGGAAAGGACGGTTTACGATCGGGAATCTGCATCTTTAACGAGATCCACCAGTATACGGATTACGCAAACATAAATGTCTTTACAACCGGTCTTGGAAAAAAGAAGCATCCAAGAAGGTCATATTACACTACAAACGGAGACGTAAGAGAAGGACCGCTGGATGATCTCCTGGATACATCCGATGGGATTTTGAGGAACGGGGAACCGGATAACGGACTGCTCCCATTTATTTGCAAATTAAATAAAAAAGAAGATGTACACGACGAAAAAAACTGGCCGGCTGCAAATCCGTCACTTCCGTATCTTCCAAATCTCAAAGAAGAAATACGAAAGGAATACCGCGATTGGAAGAAAAGCCCGATGCAGCTTCCGGCGTTTATGACTAAGAGAATGAACATTCCGGAAAGCGCAAATGAACTGAAGGTGACAGACTGGGAAAATATTATTGCCACGAAAAAAGAAATCCCGATTCTGCATCGTTGGAGCTGCACATGCGGAATTGACTATACAAAAATAACAGACTTGGCATCCGTAAATTTGCATTTCAGAAATGGGGATATGAGATACGACATCAACCATTCGTGGATGTGCCTTAAATCAAAAGATATACCAAGACTGAAAATTCCATGGAAAGAGTGGGGGGAAGTAGGGCTTCTGACGCTGGTAGATGATGTTGAAATACACCCATCGCTGCTAACGGATTACATAACGGAAATGAAGAAAGAGTATGACATTAAGGGACTTGCCATGGATGATTTCCGATATGCGCTGTTGAGCAGCGCATTACGTGAAATTGGATTTGATGCAAAGACATACAAAAATGTGAAATTGGTGAGACCGATGGACATTATGAGGGTAGCAACAGTCATAGACAGCTGTTTTGTAAATCAGTGGTTTGTTTGGGGAGATAATCCGGTACTGCGCTGGGCAACAAACAATACAAAGCTGATACGTTCCGGAAGAAAACCAGGAAGTGCGGAAGATGCGGATCTTGGAAATTTTGTATACGGAAAAATCGAAGCCAAAAGCAGAAAAACAGATCCATTTATGGCGGTGGCAGCAAGCATGACAATAGAAGATTTGCTGCCGGTAGCGAGGCGGAAAAAGCCAGTGTTCGGAGTTTACACATATTGAGGGGAGGTGGAGTGGATAAATGGGGCTTAATTTTGTGAAATGGTTTAAAGAGCGCCTGAAGGACGGGACAGAACAGACCAAAAACATCGAAATAGACTGGACTGAATTTTTTGGATTGATGGACAACGTATATATTCGAGAACTTGCGTTTTGGACCTGCGTAAACAAGATTGCAAATGCTATCAGCAAGTGCGAATTCCGAACGTATTACGGATATAAAGAGGTCAAAAAGTCAGAATACTACCTTTGGAATATAGAACCCAACCGGAATCAGAATGCGTCAGCCTTCATGACGAAGCTGATCGGAAAACTATATCTGAATAATGAAGCTCTGGTAATTGAATCGTCAGGACAGCTTTATGTCGCTGATAGCTTTAATAAGACAGTGTATGCGCTATATGATTATCAATTTGATGGCGTAACTGTAGATAATTTTACATTTGGGAAAACCTTTTACCAAGGAGAGGTCCTGTATTTTCAGCTGAATTCCGCCGATATGCGAAAACTGGTAAATCTGCTGTATTCGAGCTACAACGACCTAATGCAGTACGCGGCCAACGCATACAGAAAATCACGGGGAAGCCGGGGAATATTAAATATTGATGCGCAGGCACAGGCAGAGGATGACTTTTCGGAAAAACTTGCGGAGCTCATGACAAACTATTTTAAAAAATTTTTTGAAAGCGAAAATGCGGTCCTGCCTTTGTACGATGGGTATGAATACAATGAGATACAGACAAAAACATATTCGAGCGAGTCCACCAGAGATATAAAAGCCTTAGCTGATGACATTTTTGATTTCACGGCGCGGGCAGCATCATTCCCGCCGTCACTGGCAAAAGGAGATGTACAGGATACCGGAAAGGCCACGGATGAACTGTTGACTTTTTGCATCGATCCTCTGGCACGGATGCTGGAAAAAGAAATCAACCGCAAGAGGAACGGACTTTACGGGCTATTAAATGGAAATTATCTGAAGATTGATACAACTGCCGTAAAGCATATCGATATTTTTGATATTGCAACGCCAGTGGATAAGCTGATATCATCCGGCGCCTTTACCATTAACGATATCCGCAGGATCATAGGAGAGCCCCCGATCGATGAAGAATGGGCCAATCAACATTTTATTACGAAAAACTACAGTACGGTTCAGGATCTGCTGGAAGCGTTAAAAACAGGAAAAGAACCAGGAAAGAAGGGAAGTGAGGAATGATGCACGAAACGCAGATGAAATGGACTATGAACCCAGTGCAGGAAGAAAATAAAGCACTGCTGTACATCTATGACGATGTATCAGAGTACGGAGAATGGAACTGGGAAACATGGAACTACGACGAGTCGGAAACGTCAGCAAAGCATTTTGCAGAGAAACTGGGAGAGATCCCACAGGGGCAGCCAATTGAGATCCACATAAATTCAAACGGAGGATCCGTAAAAGAAGGCGTGGCAATTTATAACCTGATAAAGCAGAAAGCAAACCATAAGATCGGGATCGTGGACGGGGTAGCTCATAGTGTGGCATTTTTGATATTACAGGCATGCGATGAGCGGAAGATGTGCCTCGGAACAACCGCACTGGTACATAACATGTGGATGCGCTGCGCGGGAAATTCGACGCAGCTGCGCAAATACGCTGACGATCTGGACGATATGATGGAGGCCAACAGACAAGTATTTTTAGAGAGAGCGACCATAACGGAAGATGAACTGAAGCAGATCATGGAGGCGGAAACGTACCTGACGCCAAGCAAGGCACTGGAATATGGATTGATCGATGAAATTTATTCAGGAAAAAAAGCGAATGATCCAAATCCGGAGGATCTGATGCAGAAGCTCCAGGAAATGCGGCAGATGATGAACCGGCAGCAGAGCTTTAGGGAACAGATTGCCCAAATGAAAAAACCAGTGAAACAGCAGGGGCCGGAACCAGACGGAGGCCTGCTTAATATATTTAAGGGCATTACAGCCCGGAAAGGTGAATGAAAATGAAAAATAAAGACGTACTTGCAGCCGAAAAGGCTAAAATCCTGCAGCAGATGAATGAAGCGATCGTAAAAAATGATCAGAACGCATTCGCGGAAGCTTTTGAAAAACTGTGTTTAAACATCCAGGAAAACATTATGAGCGAAGTGGAGCAGCGCCAGCATATGACGGATGCAGCAATTCTTACAGGAAGGGGGACTAACCAGCTTACTTCGGAGGAAACAAAGTATTATCAGGCTGTTATCGAAGCCATGCGCTCTTCTAACCCGAAGCAGGCACTTACGGATCTGGATGTAGTGATGCCGAAGACTGTGATCGACCGAGTATTTGATGATTTGGTATTGGAACATCCGCTGCTTGATGCAATCAATTTCCAGAATACATCTGGGCTGATCGAAACGTACCTGAATACGAATGGAGTCCAGCTTGCGTCCTGGGGAACACTTACCGGAGAAATCGTAAAAGAACTGACATCCGGATTTAAAAAGACCAATATGACGCTGGAGAAACTCTCTGCATTCCTGCCGGTGGCAAAGGCCATGCTTGACCTGGGTCCGGCCTGGCTTGACCGTTATGTGAGGGACATTTTGACGGAGGCAATTTACAATGGACTGGAATCCGGTATCATCGCAGGAACAGGAAAGGACCAGCCGATCGGAATGATGAAACAGGTGGGAGATGATGTAACGGTTACCGGAGGAGTATATCAGGATAAGGTCGCAAAGAAAGTAACAAGTTTTGACACAGTAACTTACGGAGAGCTGCTTGCGGATATGGCGAAGACGCCAAAAGGAAACCCAAGAAAGATTGAAGGAGTTATTCTGGTTGTAAATCCGTCTGATTATTTTAAAAAAATCATGCCGGGTACTACGATTATGAGCCCGACAGGAACATACACAAACAATGTACTCCCGTATCCTACAACAGTAATCCAGTCTGTCCAGATGCCTGAAGGGAAAGCTGTGATCGGATTAGGAAAGAGGTATTTTATGGGCGTAGGTACCGCAAAATCCGGAAAGATTGAGTATTCAGATGAGTACAGATTCTTGGAAGACGAACGTGTGTATCTGACAAAACTCTATGGTCACGGAGAACCCATGGATAACAATGCATTCCAGGTGCTGGACATCTCAGAACTGAAGCCGGCGATCCTCAAGGTAGAGGTACAGACCACAGAGACCGCGCAAGCTGTAACATAAGTACAGGAGGGCCATCATGGAACTAATCGAAGAGGTAAAAAATTACCTGGATATCACATGGCAAACAACACCGCAGGAAGACGAGAAACTTAATGGAATGATCGAACGCGGAAAAGCTGCTATTGTTGGAAAAATCGGGGAATGCGATTTTGAGAAAGATACACAGGAAAAAACACTGCTGTTAAATCATGTGATGTACGAACGTTCTGGCGCCCTGGATGAGTTTTGGAAGAATTACCGGGGGGAGGTCATATCCCTCCGGATCAGAAAACGAGTAGAAAAGCATGAGAAGGAAGAGTCAGAAATTTGAAACATTTAACGACGGAATATTGGATATTTGCAAAGCCTCAGGAAGAACGCTCATAGAAACAAAGGCTGCGGGGGTGCGATATGGTAATAAAACGGTAGGAGTAAAACGATACTGGGAAGCGCAGGTATCAGGAAACAATATCAGCCGTATGGTCAGCGTGCTGTACATACCTGATATAGAGAGGGATGATATTATCCTGGTTAAAGGGAGGCAATACAGAATCTCTCAGGTTCAGGAAAAATTTGATGCGAAACCACCGTGTCTATACCTGTCGCTCGAAAGTATCCAGATACCATACAAAGACGAGAGGACAATGTAATGGGAAAAGGAATCGGAATCAATGATCTGTCCAAAACGATTTCCGGGATGCTGAATGAATACTCGGAATTTGTGACTGCGGAAACCAAAAATGCCATAAAGACAGCTGGAAAAAACGCTGCGAAGGAATTGCAGAAAACGTCGCCAAAAAAAACAGGGGACTATGCAAAAAGTTGGAAAAGCAAAGTAGCGGCAGAAACATCAAGCACAATACATGTATCAGTGTATGCCGGAAATCATCAG
>JBJENW010000330.1:0-7058 GCA_051880395.1 Lachnospiraceae bacterium
AACCACATCCAGTGCCTGATCCTCTTCCATATACTGGCGGAACATATCCAGCACATTTTCATTTGTCAACATGATTCCATCACTCCTTTGAAAGCCCATCTCTGTTATGATTTTATTGTAACCATTCCAGGTATCATTGCGCAAGGATGCGGATAAAAATAAACCCGGAAGGAGAACAGCATATTTTGCCATTCACCTTCCGCAAATGGAATTTGTACCCCTGTCATGAAAAGGAACCTAACCGGGCCAATATCTTATTCACCCCATCCCAAATAGCATCCTGTTTTTGGAGTATATCCTCCAGATCGGTATCATACACACGCCCAGTTTCATGCACTCTCTTTGTAAGCTGGTTTAGATTGTTGCTGCTATATCGTAAAAGAGACACCAGTTCTTTTACTTCCGGAAAATCCAGCTTTACTACATAACCATCTATAGCCATCTTGCGCAAATAGGCTTCCCGGTTATTCGTCCCAAGCTGAGACATTTTCTCTTCGATCAGCTTTAATTCCTGCGGTGATACCCGGAAATTCAACTGCAGCTCCCGGCTGCGTTTTCCTGCCATTGGCCTGCCTCCTTTCTGACAAAATATAGGCCGGAAGGTCATTCTCATTTCGACAACTTATTTAGAAATCCGGATACAGTTCCATTTTTTCAAAAGCATCGTCTGTCATCAATTTCAGCTTTTCTATCGCTGAGTCAGTCAATCCCATCAGTTCCGTTTCATCCTTTTCCAGATATCTGCGCATATCTTCCAGCGCAGTGATTGCTCCCCTGCGGCTACCGGTGTTGTAAATACATATCAGGTTTCTCTCTTCAAAAGTAAAATCATTCATTTCAAATCTCCCTTTCTGCACTCCTCTTTGACACTGACCTTCCCTGCTTCTGGTCAGGTTTACTTTTCAGCTGCTCCATGACGGATTTTTTCTTATCTTTTTCCTCCCGGTGAACCGCATCTGCTAAGTCCATAAGGGAAACAGGCTGTCCGGAACGTGCCTGTTCTTCCAGCTCTGCGGCTGTAGGTTCCCTTGGCCCGTTATTGATAATACCGTCTATCATCCCATAATCATCTTCCATTGACATTTCCGCTGCTTTCAGATAATTTTCAGGAAGAAATCCGGGAATCTCCCGAAAACCGAAACTGTCACAGTAATGGCAGGATATCATGCCATTTTGCTTCACAGCAATGATGTCACTGACACTAAGAGAAGGACTGTGATAATCTGCCGGATGATCCAGATTAAATTGCTCATACAGGCTTTCCAGTCTCTGATATGTATCACCTTGTGCATGAAGCTGCCCTGTATAGATCAGGTCATAGTTTGCATGTTCCACGGACACACCTTTTTCTTTCAGCCAGTCCAGGTTCATAAACCGCAGCGGTACCGGTGTATCCCCTTCTTTTATTTGGTAGATAGCGAAGCAATCCCCTTTATATGCAAGAAATGCCTGTTCCCGCTCATCCTGATGCTGCTGTCTTTCCACAATCCTTTCATGGAAATAAGAACTTTGCTCCCACTCCTCTTTTGATACAGCGTACAATGTTCCCCCTGTCAGTGTCTCAAATTCCTCTGTATCAAAAAGCATTTCCGCATTGCCTCCATCCACAACGGCATAAACAGTAAAGTTTTTCTCATACAGTTCCATTGCACGTTCTTTGGAAAGTGGAAGCATATCCTTATCTTTGTATCCTGCAGCTTCCAATACATCTGAACGCAAATCCGCATCCGGCATGGGATATTCGTCCAATCTCTGTTCCGGTATTTCCGGAAAGTCGATCCGGATTGCCTTTTCTCCATGTTTTTCCCGCATACACGCAACGTACTCTTCCAGTGTTCCTCTCTCTTTGGGTGTGATCGGATTAAACTGAACAAAATATCCACCTATACTATGATTTTCTTCGTGAAGGAGATCATAAAAATCATCTTCAGAAATATCCCCTTCATATCCTACCAGAATATCATAACGAAGAGGTGTCAGGTCACCATACAGATTTCTGTAAACCTCCACCCCGGTAATCTTAATATCATCCCTCAGACCACTTTCAGTAAGGATGTTCTGTATCATATCATCCGCTATTACAGCCACCATACGTTTTTGCTCTGTGAGATTTCCCTGCTCTATCAGAGTATCAAAATCAAATGCTTCCAGCTGTAATTGTTCCAGGTCTTCATCGAAAAGAAGTTCTTTTGCCGCATCCTCCATCGGTATTTCCGGACGGTCCAATTGTCCTCCATCCATCCCATGAAACTCCGCATCAAAAAATGTATAATCATATCCATCCGCACATGTCTGGATCGCCAGATACTTTTCACCTTTATTTATGGAAAATCCAACTTCCTCCCATGATGTCTGGCTATGCAGGATATCCCTGATCCGGTCTGTCAGTTTCTCTGCCGGTTCTTTTTTCTGTTCTATGGTATCTTTCTGCTTTTTTTCTTCCACATCATTCAAATCAATTCCCCGTTCTTTGCAGATTTCTTTAAAATGCAGGTCAATATCCCGAATCATATCACCGGCTGTTTTATTGATCGTCTCCAGGCTGGCTTTCAGCTCTGCCAGTTCTTTTCCTTTTGACCATGAAGCAATATACCCGAAACTATTCTCACCCGTCTGAATGCCAAAATACTGGCAAACTGCATAGGAAATACTTTCTGCTTCCACTTCCTCCGTACGGCGGTTCTTTCCCTTTGGCGCTTCCGTACTTTCTGCTCCGGCATCGGCGGCCTGCTGGTCTTTTTCATAATTGTGCAGTTTTGCATGGGCCATCTCATGGACAACAGCGGAAACGGTCTGTACTTCACTCATTCCCTCACGGATAACAATATTCTGGTCTGTCTGGCTAAAATATCCATCCATGTTCTCTTCAAGCTTATTAAAAGAGATCGGTACTGGAGATGACCGGTGCAATGCTTCCATAAATGCATCGAATTGCCGGACATCGCCAGTCAGGTCACCGGCCAGCTGCGGCAGCGGTTTTCCCTCCGTCTGGCTTACATCAAACACTTTTACCGGCTTGAACATAGAAATCTGGATCTCCTTTTCCTCTGTGATAACGTTTCCGTCTTTATCCAGCATTGGGGCTTTTGTTTCTGGATCGATCTTCTGCTCCTCAATCTTTTTCTTAAATGGTGTCGGCGCAATGATGGTAATTCCATGTTCTCCTTTTTTTACATGGCGTCCAAACTGATCCTGCCATCTGTTATAGCCAGCCACTAATGTTGCATCCGGTTTCTGCATATGGATGAGAATCGAATTGTTAAGAGAATAACTGGGAAACCGGGACATTGTGGTAAGATAATTTCTATATTTCTCACTCTCAAATAATTCTTTGATTCCCTGTTCAATACTTTCTGTTATCTCTCTAAGCCGCTCTTTATTAGACACTTTCTTTTCTGCCATTTTTTCCACGCTCCTTTCCTTTGTTTTGGGGATGAAATCCCATAAAAAAGCCCTGGCCTAAACAGGCAAAGGACCATTCAGACCAGGGCGCAGCGTTATTCTGTTTTGGAATCCTTATTCCTTTTGGGCGGCTTATATCCTCCTGTTTTTGCCCGTTCTCTGGCAGCAATGCGCCGGGCCTCACTGTATGGTTCCCGGATCAGCACGCAGCATTTCGGTACTGTATAGGAATGCTCCTCCTTCTGTCTGATCTGCTCCGGATACTTTTCAGCCAGCTGTGCGAGTTTTTTCAGCAGCCTGGGATCATGGGAGTAGACCTCTGCCATCTGCTCCGCCTGGTTATATAGGATGATGGTTTCCTGTTCAACCAGAGACCGCTTCATTGTTTACCACCCTTTCGGTTATCAAATTCCATCATGAAATTCACGTTCTGCCCGTCATCCTCCAGGATCACCACCGCATCATAGGTCTTTCCCGTCTTCTCGGAATAACAGCCTGTTAATTTTACCTTACCTTCAGAAAGCAGTTTTGCTGCTATTTCTTTTGTCACCTGTTTTTTCTTTGCTTCAAAAAAACGGTTATTTTTCCAAAGCACAAACCGGCAGTCCCTGTTTTCACAGAAAAATCCTTTCCTGCTCTCTGTCACATTTCCTCCACAGCGGGGGCATTTTCCAATCACCTCTTTATCGGACGAAAACAGCACTTCCGCCCCTTTCACAGCTGTGTAGTTTTTCACCAGTTCCTGCAGCATCTTCGTAATTCCTTGCAAAAAAATCTCCGGCTCCCGTTCTCCCCGTTCAACTTCTTTTAACTGATATTCCCACTCTGCCGTAAGGAGCGGGGACTGCAGCTCCTCCGGAAGTACCGTAATCAGGGAAACTGCCGTATTGGTTGGAATCAGATGCGTGGTTTTTTTCGTCTTCTTTCTATCCAAAAATCCGGCAGATACCAGTTTTTCCAGAATAGCAGCACGGGTAGCCGGTGTCCCCAGACCTTTACGCTCCGCATCCTCCGGCATATCTTTTTCACCAGCACTTTCCATGGCTGCCAGCAGGCTGTCCTCTGTAAAACGGCCCGGCGGTGATGTTTTTCCTTCATGCATTGCAGCTGAAGTAACAGGAATTGATGTACCCTCTGTGATATCCGGAATACTCTGATTATCTCTTTCTTTTTCCGCCTTTTCCGAATTTTTCAAAGAAACACGATATCTGGCATCAAGGATTTTCCATCCCGGGGCTTTGGTCTCCTTCCCTTTTGCCGTAAAAGTCTGTCCGGCGCATTCCATTGTCACAATTGTTTCTGCATACTCATATGGATCACTGACCGCACATAAGAGCCTCAAGGAAATAAGTTCCAGAATAGACCTTTCTCCCAGGGGAAGATCTTCTGGCTGTTTCTCTCCTATATTCTTTGTCGGTATAATCGCATGGTGGTCAGTCACTTTCTTATCATTGATCACCTGTGCCATTTTGGGTACTATGGGTAACCCCGAAGCAAAAGGCATGGTATCAGCTGTTATCTTTACCAGTTCCGGCAGGCCCTCCACCATATCAGAAGTCAGGTACCGGCTGTCTGTTCTTGGGTAAGTACACAGCTTTTTTTCATAGAGGCTCTGCAGATAATCCAGCGTCTGCTGGGCTGTGTAGCCTAACATCCGGTTGGCTTCTCTCTGTAAAGTTGTAAGGTCATACAGGGCAGGAGGTTTTTCCACTTTCATTTTTTTCTCTGTCTTTTGGATTATGGCAGCTGCACCGCTGCAGCGCTCCATAAGTTTCTGTGTTTCCTCTTTCTCCTTCATCTTTGCACTGGCCACAGAATAATCCCCCATATCCAATACCACCGTATAAAATGGTTCTGGCCGGAATGCATCTATCTCTGCTTCCCTTTTTACCACCATGGCCAAAGTAGGGGACATCACACGTCCTATATTTAACTTTTTCCGGTACAGTACGGAAAAAAGCCTTGTAGCGTTGATACCCACAAGCCAGTCCGCCTTATTCCTGCACTGCGCCGCATGGTGGAGACCATCATAATCACTTCCCGGATGCAGGTTTGCAAAACCCTTTCTGATCGCTTCATCCTCCATGGAAGAAATCCATAACCGTTTCATAGGTTTCCTGCACCCGGACAGCTGATAGACACCTCTAAATATCGCTTCCCCTTCCCTTCCGGCATCACATGCATTGATCACTGCCGAGATATCAGAAGCATTCATCAGCCTCTTTAAAATATCAAACTGTTTTTTCTTATCAGGATCAACGAAATACTGCCATTTTTCCGGGATGATCGGTAAGTCGTCATATTTCCATTTTACATATCTGGCATCATATGCTTCTGCATTGGCAAGACCGATTAAATGTCCGATACACCAGCTTACCCGATACCCATTCCCTTCCAGATATCCGTCTTTCCTTCCATCTGCCCCGATCACAGCTGCAATACTCTGGGCCACTGACGGTTTTTCAGCAATTACTAATTCCATTCTGCTTCTCCTTTCACCAAAGAAGGCAGCCGTTTCCAGCCGCCTTTCTCGTTACTGATTACATTGCAAGTTCAGGAGTTAATTTCGTTCTCTGTCCAGAATTCCTCTCAGCAGTTTTGCTTTGTTCTTTCTTTTCTGCCAGAAGCCCCAAAACACTTTTCGGATCTGAAACCCTTTCATCAGATTTTTCTTTTTCCATCCGCTCCTGTCTGGCCTGTGCATTTTCCAGAATACAGGCCTCCCTGTCATAATACTGGACTTTATCCGACAACAGATCCTCCTGTGAGACTTCCGTTTCATTCACCGACCTTACCATCTCCTGAAGCACAGAAAGCTCCATCTGTGCAGATACCGGTACAAGCAGTGTTTCATGGATTGAAGAGGGCAGAACATAAAAATCACTTCCAATAGCCCTCCCGACCGATTTCATTAATTCTTCATTCACAACCAACGAAGCACCGTTCATCCTGCCCTGATTGGTGAAGCAATACATAGGCACCTCCTGCATCTGGAATTCTGCCGTATTTTCAGTTTGGACATTCATTTCCAGATCAGCTGTCTCCTGTTCATCCAATAGATTCCTCGGTTCTTCTCCGAATAACATGCTTGTCATCAGATCATCTATTTTACTCAGTACCGGCTTGCGGTTCATATCCGCTGCCAATGCATCAGCATGCAGCTGATCAATCGGGATATCCCATTCCGCAAATATCTGTGGAGTTACTGCAGCTCCTCCAATCTCTTCCTCGTTTTCAAAAAGACTTACATAGTATACCGCTGCAAAATCTCCCTGCATCGTGAAAACTATATTTTTCAGGCGTTCTTCGTTTTTCTCCGGATCGCAGAGACGGATCTGCAGTTTGTCTTTCACATAACCATAATCCATCAGAGAATCCACATCAAATCCTAATTCCTGATCATTGTGTTCCACCCGTGCAGCTGCTACATTCTCCATAATCCCTTCCACAGATATCTGCCCGTTTTGGTATTCCTCATAGTAGCCATCCAGATAAATGTTAGGGGACATCCTCTCTTCTTCTTTCCTGATCAGAATCCCGGTCAAAATGAGATCGTTATTCTTTGCCTTAGTTATTAAATCCACCTGCGCTCCCTGATAATCCGCAGGTAAATAGTCCCTGATATTTTCTTTCACATAATCAAAAAACTCATTTCT
>JBJENW010000331.1:0-37728 GCA_051880395.1 Lachnospiraceae bacterium
GATGGGCGGATTTGTGATGCCTTTGCTGTCTTTCGTTCGGCGGACCGGCTGTGCGAAGTTGTACGCCAGAGAAAGAATCCGTTTTTGATTCTTACTCTGGCGTACAACTTCGTGCAGACTGTCCGACCTTCGAAAGACAGCAAAAATAAAGCATCGCAAATCCGCCCATCCAAAACTCGACTTCATTTCTGTCTAGCCACTTTTGTTTCATCCACCCCGCACCTTGCCTCCTGCCGGATACCGGAAACGTCCGCGTAGGAAATCCCCTCGGTTGAGATATTTTTTGTCAAAATACCAAAAAAGTGGTGGCCTCGAAAATGTAGTGGGAGGCCCATAAAGTAGAACATCCAGATACTTACACCCATATAAAGCGTAATGATTGCGTGTAGGCGGTAATATATGCTACAATAGTTAAGAATTTTTTAGAGGGAGGATTTTTATGAAGATAACCGAAACTTCCAGACAATTGTCAAAGATATTTTCCGGAAGCACACTCAAACTGATCGCCATTTTTTCCATGGTATGCGATCATATCGGTGCTGCTTTTCTCATTTTTTATCTGCAAAAACTACCTGTTACAGAATCAAATCTCATCCAGATTCAAAATCTTCAGGCAGTCTACCAGATTTTACGCCATATTGGACGTCTGGCTTTTCCTATTTTTTGTTTTTTATTGGTAGAGGGATTTTTGCATACAAGAAATGTAAAAAAATATGCGGCCAGACTGGCACTGTTTTGTTTGCTCTCAGAAAT
Source organism: Lachnospiraceae bacterium (assembly GCA_051880395.1). Classification (GTDB taxonomy): domain Bacteria; phylum Bacillota; class Clostridia; order Lachnospirales; family Lachnospiraceae; genus JBJENW01. The sequence goes on from JBJENW010000331.1 coordinate 754, forward strand.
TCCGTTTGATCTTGCTTTTTCGCATAAATTATTTGACCCGGTATATCAAAATGTCTTTTTTACACTTTTCATCGGTTTTTTGGTATTATGGGCAATACAATCTGCAAACCGTCTTCCTTTTGGTCCTGCACAAATGTTTGTTCCGTGTGCAGCCACGATTGTCGGTTGTTTTTTTGCTGAATTTCTTCACACGGATTACGGTGCAGCAGGTGTACTCGCAATTCTACTGTTTTATTTGCTGCACCAGACTCCTTTTTTGGCAGTTTTAGCCGCATGCGGACTTTTGACACTTCACAATCCGAAAGAAGTTTATACTTTTTTCACCGTATTGCTTTTGCCGTTTTACAATGGGAAACGAGGGTTGAACCTAAAATATATTTTTTATATCATTTACCCGCTTCACCTGTTTCTCCTCTTTCTACTCTGTCAGATTTTCTGTGGAAGCAACGCCTGAAACCGAATATCTTTTGGCACGATCTTAAACTCCATCGGCTTTTTGGTTGTCGGATGTTTAAAGCGAAGCCCGCAAGAACACAAGGCCACTGTTTCTCGTCTATCTGCTTTTGCATCCCCGTATTTCTGATCACCTAAAAGCGGATGGCCGCAATGTGCCATCTGTACACGAATCTGATGATGCCGCCCGGTTTCTAAACGTACTTTTAAAAGGGCCAGTCCGATTTCTCCATCATGGCAGATATTTTCTACCCAATACTGCAATGCAGCTTCTTTCGCACCTTCTGTATATGGTTCTACCACTCGCGACACGTTTTCTTTGACATCTTTACAAAGATAATTTTCTAACCGGCCATGCATCCCCGGTAAAAAAGAACCGTCCGAGTTATCACAAATGGCCATATAATATTTATCCGCCTTTCGTTTTGCGATCTGACTGCTCAAATCAGCCGCAGCCTCCTTTGTCTTTGCAAACACCATGACCCCTTCCACCGGCTGATCCAGACGATGCACGATTCCAATATAGGGCGGCTCCCCTTTTTTTGCCCGATAATTTTTCAAAAGGCTTTCCATGTCCTGCTTTCCGACCCGTTTTGTCTGCGTAGCCACGCCTGCCGGCTTGATGCAAACGATTATCTGTGCATCCTCGTATAAAATTTCTGGCTGTTTCATATTATTTTTTCCTACACTTTCCTTTTATAGTTTAAACCGATATCCTACGCCCCAGATTGTTTCAATATACTGCGGCTTTGCGGTATTCATTTCAATTTTTTCCCGAATCTTTTTGATATGCACAGTCACCGTTGCAATATCTCCCACCGAATCCATGTCCCATATCTCTTTAAATAATTCCTCTTTTGTAAATACATGATTCGGATTTTGCGCAAGAAATGTCAAAAGGTCGAATTCTTTTGTTGTAAACGCTTTTTCCTCTCCGTTGATCCAGACACGACGCGCTGTTTTGTCAATCTTAATCCCGCGGATCTCCACGATATCATTCTTTGTCGCATTGCGTCCGATCAGCCGTTCATAGCGTGCTAAATGCGCTTTGACCCGCGCTACCAGTTCACTCGGAGAGAACGGTTTTGTAATATAATCATCCGCTCCAAGTCCCAAGCCGTGAATCTTATCCACATCATCTTTTTTTGCCGAAACCAAAAGAATCGGTGTATTCTTTACTTGACGAATCTCCCGACAAATTTCAAATCCATCCACTTTCGGCAGCATCAGATCAAGGATATACATATCAAAATCTTCTTCCAACGCGCGTTTTAATCCCACATCCCCCTCATGCTCTATTTCCACCTCAAAACCACTTAATTCCAGATAATCTTTTTCCAGCTCCGCGATTGTTTCTTCATCTTCTATAATCAAAATTTTACTCATTCATTGGTACCTCCTGATATTTTCTCAATACAAAATACATCACGGTTCCGGTTTTTTCTTTACTGGTCGCCCAGATTTTCCCACCGTGATCTTCCATAATTTTTTTTACAATGGAAAGCCCGATTCCACTTCCACCGGTTGCAGAATTTCGGGAAGCGTCCGCACGATAAAAACGTTCAAAAATATACGGCAGATCTTTGGTTGCAATCCCTTTTCCATTATCCTCAATCTCAAACTGAACAAAATCTCCCACATCCTTAATTCTAAGATTGATGCAGCCGTGTTCTTTATCCAGATACTTGATCGAATTTCCGACGATATTGTGGATCACACGACTTAACTGCTCCGGATCCGCGATAATCTGTACATTCTCGTCCACATAATTAAAATATGAAAACTGAATATTCTTCGACTCCAACTCTAATCCTAATTCTTCCACACAATCAGTAAAATACTCAGACAAATTCAGACGTTTGAAATTATACGGAATCCGATTGGTATCGATCTGCGAATACAATGTCAACTCATTGATCAACAGATTCATTTCATTTGCTTTATTATAGATCGTGCGAATATATTTTTCCTGTTTTTGCGGGGTATCCGCTACTCCATCCATGATTCCTTCCACATACCCTTTGATCGCTGTGATCGGTGTTTTCAGATCATGGGAAATATTACTGATCAGCTCCTTATTTTCTTTTTCGGACTCCAACTTTTCTTCGGCAGATTCCTTCAGCCGTTTTCGCATATCCTCAAAATCCTGACAAAGCTGACCGATCTCGTCTTTGCTTTCTACCTCTATGGTAAAATCAAGATTCCCCTCTTTTATGTTCTGCGCCGCTGCCTGAAGTTTCTTGATCGGTGTAATGATACTGGTATAATTCCAAATTGACAGCAATACTGCTGTCGCCATCAAAATCAACAATACTGCGATTACAATGTCCGCCAGAAGTTTTTTAATCTCCGGCCGCATATGTTTTCCGGAAACCACAAGATATGCACTTCCAATTTCTTTCTCATTGATTTTAAAATCAATCTGATAGATCAGTGACTGCTGTTTTCCCCCGATGTAAATTCCTTTTTCCGAATTTGCCTCTCCTTTTCCGTATGCCGGAAGCATAGCCTCAATTTCCGCTAATCCCTTTGGCTCTCCACAATACAAAAATACGTCATTCAGCCTTACGATCAGATAGGAATTATTTTCCTCTAATTTTGTATTCACCTCATCGAGATACGTTTGATCCTGCATTTTGTTTGGGTCTGTTTCTGCTACATGGCACAATTCCTGATACACATCTTTTGCGGACCGGCTCATCAATTGCATTGAATTTGCAATTATATTGACATCACTGATTCCATAATTTTTTTCAATTTGACGCATCTGCACATTTGTCACTCCGAATAGTGCAATCGCCGCAAGTAAAAAAGGGACAAACAGGATGATGCAAAATGATACGATCAATTTTGTTTTTAACTTCATTCAACGCCTCCAGATATTGTATAAAAAATGAGCCATAAAAGTTGCTCACTTCTATGACCCATTATACCATGAAATCTGTCATATCCCCATGGTTTTTTCTTATTATATTCTAAATTTTTTATAAATACTTTTTGAGCAATTCTACTTTATCCAACGCCTCCCACGGAAGAGCGACATCTGTACGTCCAAAATGACCATATGCAGCTGTCGGACGATAGATCGGTCTTCTCAGATCCAGCATTTTGATGATACCTGCCGGACGCAGATCAAAGTTTTCGCGAATGATCTCTACAATTTTTTCATCGGAAAGTTTTCCGGTTCCAAAAGTATCTACCATAATGGAAGTTGGCTGTGCCACACCGATCGCATAAGATAACTGAATCTCACAACGGTCTGCGATACCGGCTGCCACCAGATTCTTTGCCACATACCGCGCTGCATATGCTGCAGAACGGTCAACCTTCGTACAGTCTTTTCCAGAAAAAGCACCGCCGCCGTGACGTGCATATCCACCGTATGTATCCACGATGATCTTTCTTCCGGTAAGCCCTGCATCACCATGCGGTCCACCGATGACAAATCTTCCGGTCGGATTGATGAAGAATTTTGTATCTGCATCAATCATTTCTTTCGGGATGACTACATCAAATACCTGTTTGCGGATATCTTCATGAATCTGCTCCTGTGTAACATCCGGATCATGCTGTGTAGAAAGAACTACGGCCTCTAAACGTTTCGGTTTTCCGTTTTCATCGTATTCTACGGAAACCTGAGTTTTTCCGTCCGGTCTTAAATAACCCAATGTTCCATCTTTTCTCACCTGTGCCAGACGGAAGGAAAGTTTATGCGCCAGTTCGATCGGATATGGCATATATTCTTCTGTTTCGTTTGTTGCGTAACCAAACATCATACCTTGATCTCCTGCACCGATCGCCTCTAACTGTTCATCTGTCATTTTATTTTCACGAACTTCTAATGCCTTGTCCACGCCCATAGCAATATCAGGCGACTGCTGATCCAGTGCTACCATAACTGCACAGGTCTTTCCGTCAAATCCGACTTCCGAACTGTTATATCCAATCTCACTGACTGTCTTTCGCACGATTGCCGGTATATCCAGCTGTGCTTTTGTCGTAATCTCACCTGTGACCATTATAAAACCGGTGCAGCTCGCTGTCTCGCATGCCACCCGGCTCATCGGATCCTGTTCCATACACGCATCCAGGATTGCGTCTGAAACAGCATCACAGACTTTGTCCGGATGTCCTTCTGTAACTGATTCTGATGTGAATAATGTCTTTTCCATTTTTTCTCCTTTTTCACATTCCATCCTTGAGGAAATAAAAAAGCCCGCACAAAGCGGACTCGATAATCAAATGAATCAAATCCTCTTATTGTTCGATTTGCTCTTGCAATGACCGCTCAGGTTGGCACCTTCCACGAAGGGGTTGCCGTGACTTCATAGATCCTTTGTATCTCCATCACTCTGAATAAGGGAATGTGTACGATATACAATTATTAAGTTACTGTAGGTATGATACACCTTTTTCCTCTATCCGTCAAGCACTGTTTTATTTCAAAAAATTTTCAGATTTTATTGACTTTTTGTGCCTTTTTTCCTATACTTAAAGTATCTATGAATGTAACAAAAATTCTAATATAGAGGAGTCGTAAATTATGAAGGAACTAAATCTGAAAAATGTAAAACCGGGTATGATTCTTGCGGCACCTGTACTGTCTTCCGACGGAAAGACCTTGGGAACAGAAGGGCAGGAGATCACCGCTGCTTTACTGAACAAATTTGCTTTTTATTCCATCGGCACACTTTACGTGCGGGACGCAGATGATCAAAAGCAGGAACAGCCGGTCCAAAAAGGAAATGTACAAAACCCAACCTATTCACAGAGAATCAAGCAGAGTGAAGAATTTCGCTTGTTTCAATTAGAATACTCGAAACACATGGCAGCCTGCCAACAAACGTTTTCCAATATCGAATCCGGTGGTTTCCTTGATGTCGATGACTGTTATGACCGAACGCGTCAGCTCATGAAAACTATGCGTACCACGATCCAGATCTTTGATATGCTGCATAATATCCGTCAGGTCAATGACAGTGTTTACGCACATTGCTTAAACGTGGCTTTGATCTCATTCAGCATGGGAACCTGGTTGAAATTCGGTGAACATGACTTAAAAATTTTAACGGTAGCCGGACTGTTGCATGATATTGGTAAAATTCAGATTCCACCTGAAATTTTGAACAAACCCGGAAAATATACCGATGAGGAATTTGAACTTGTCAAATCCCATCCAAAGCTTGGCTATAATATTCTAAAAGACTTAGACATCGATGATCGGATCAAGAAAGTCGCACTGATGCATCATGAACGCTGCGATGGAACCGGATATCCTGCCGGTATCCACACGGAATACATCAATGATTTTTCTTTGATCGTAGCAATCGCCGATGTCTACGATGCGATGACAGCCGCCCGTACATATCGTTCGCCACTTTGTCCGTTTCAGGTTATCGAGTCGTTTGAAAAAGAGGGCTTACACAAATATAAACCAAAATATATCCTAACTTTTTTAAAACGGATCGCAAACGCCTATCAGTCAAACCGTGTCATACTCAGTAACGGAAAAAGCGGAAACATCGTTTTGATCAACGATAAAAACCTCTCTAAACCGATTTTGGAAATGACTGACGGATCTTTTCTGGATCTGTCCACGCAGCATGATGTTTCTATCGTATCCATTTTATAGCAAATTACTCTGAACATTTTTACCAGACGGAAACGCAGATCGTTTCCGTCTGATTTTTAAGAAACTACTTTTAAACGAAATTTCTGAATTTCTTTCTCGGATTCTACTTTTTCGATCACCGCTCCGAGCGATGCTAATTTCTTTTCAAATTCCTCGTATCCACGCTGTATATAATAAATATCATCTACGATCGTAATGCCGTCTGCTGCTAATCCCGCAATCACTAATGCAGCTCCGGCACGCAGATCCGGCGCACTAACTCTGGCTCCTGTATAACGAGGAACACCATTAATGATCGCCACATTGCTTTCAACCTTGATATTTGCACCCATACGTGTCAGCTCATCCACATATTTAAAACGATTTTCAAATACACTCTCCGTAACCGTACTTGTACCTTCGGCAAGCCCTAATACAACAGCGATCTGTGGCTGCATATCCGTTGGATATCCCGGATACGGAAGCGTTGTCACATGCGTAGACTGAAGTGGTTTTGATGCTACTACACGTACCGCATCATCAAATTCCTCCACTTCACATCCAATTTCTACTAATTTTGCGGACGTTGCCTCTAAATGCTTTGGAATCACGTTTTTCACTGTAATATCGCCTTTGGTAGCTGCTGCCGCAAACATAAATGTACCTGCCTCAATCTGATCCGGAATGATCGAATAAGTCGTCTTATGCAGCTTTTCTACCCCAACGATTCGAATGACATCCGTACCTGCACCTCTGATATTCGCACCCATGCTGTTTAAAAAGTTTGCGATATCTACGACATGTGGCTCTTTCGCAGCATTCTCGATCACCGTTTTTCCCTCTGCCATAGAAGCTGCCATCATGATATTGATCGTTGCACCAACAGAAACTTTATCCAGATAGATATGTGTTCCAACAAGACGCTCTGCATGTGCTGCGATCAGTCCATGTTCGATATCAACCGATGCACCCAACGCACGGAACCCCTTTAAATGCAGATCGATCGGACGACTTCCGATATCACAGCCTCCCGGAAGTGCTACTTCTGCATGTTTATATTTTCCAAGCAACGCGCCGAGCAGATAATAGGACGCACGGATTTTTTTGATGTATTCGTAATCCACACTTAAATCCTGAATCATGGAACCGTTAATTTTTACGCTATGTTTTCCCAGCCATTCCACATCACCGCCGATTTCCTGAATCGCGTGCAGCATGACATTGATATCCCGCACATTCGGTAAATTGTCGATCGTTACCGTTTCATCCGTCATCACTGCTGCTGCCAAAATCGCCAGTGCCGCATTTTTTGCTCCACCGATCTCTACTTCTCCAACAAGCGGATTTCCGCCTTTAATAATATATTGTTCCATCTCGCACCTCTATATTTATCTCAATCATCTAATTTTCAATTTCCACAAGAATAGGGGATCTGTCTTTCTGCCCCGTATTCAGACTTCTTTATCGACACAAACGTGTCTTATACAGCTATTCATTATAGTAATTCTGACTTTCCTTTGTCAAGCCATTTTCTTAAAACTTGTTTACAAAAATTTAACATTTTCTTACGTTTTTATTAATTCAACAATATTTATCGTGTCATCTTCCCATTATAACAATCTTTCACTGTAAAGTAAATCCGATTCTTCTCTATTTTTTAGAAAAAAATCGGATTCAAACGTTCTATTTTTGTATGTATGTTATAATATATGAGCTGTTTTCTGTGCAAGTTCCATCTTTTCTTTCTACAACCCCAGTTGTTTTTGAATCTGCAGTACAGTTTCTTCTGCTGTCAGCCCGTCTTCCTTAATCGTGATATCTGCATATTTTTCATACAGATTGGTGCGTTCCTGATATAGATCGTACAAAGTCTGTCCCTCTTTAAAGACAACCCCTCGCTCTTCCATATCACTGAATCGATCCTTTAAAATATCGTAGGATACCTGTAAATATACCACCGTGCCAATCTCTTTTAGGTGCGCCATTGCTTCTTTTCCATACACTACACTTCCACCGGTGGCAATGATTGCGTGGTCTGCCTCTATCGTCTGGTTTGCCCGATTTTCCACCTCAATAAATCCATCACTTCCCTGTTCAGAAATGATCTCATGCAACAGTTTTCCTTCGTGCTTCTGGATCACAAGATCCGAATCAATAAATTCATATCCCAGTAATTTTGCAAGCAGGACACCGGCGGTGCTTTTTCCAACCCCCGGCATACCGATCAATACAATATTTCGTTTCATCGTTTTTTCCTCTTTCTTTGTTTTTTATCAAACATCTTTAGTATACAGCATATTTTACATCTGTGCAAACTGACTATTGTAAAGTTTTGCATAAAATCCATCTTTTTTCAGCAATTCTTCGTGTTTCCCCTGTTCAATGATTTTTCCGTCCTGCATGACAAGGATCAGATCGGCTTCTTGAATTGTGGAAAGCCGGTGTGCTACGATAAAACTGGTCCGTCCCTGCATCAGTTTGTCAAATGCTCTCTGCACCTGCAGCTCTGTACGCGTATCGATCGAGGATGTCGCCTCATCTAAAATCAGCATCGGTGGCAGCGACAACATGATTCTCGTAATACAAAGCAGCTGTTTCTGCCCCTGTGACAGATTTCCGCCGTCTTCTGTAATCCATGTATCATAGCCTTTCGGCAGACGTTTGATGAAACTGTGCGCGTGGGATTTTTTTGCCGCAGCGATCATTTCTTCTTCCGTTGCATCCGGTTTTGCGAGCGTCAGGTTTTCCCGTATGGTTCCCTCTTTCAGCCAGGTCTCCTGCAACACCATGCCATAGGAAGCACGCAGACTCTCCCTCGTCATCTCCTTGATCGGTATTCCGCTGACTTTGATCGTTCCACGGTCAGTATCGTAAAAACGCATCAAAAGATTGATCATCGTCGTCTTTCCGCATCCGGTCGGTCCCACGATCGCGATTCGCTGTCCCGGTTTTACGTGACAGTTAAAATCCTCGATCAGCTTCTTGTCTGGATCATAAGAAAAATAAACGTGCTCAATATCAACTGAACCATCTGCTTCTTTCAATTCGATCGCGTTTTCCGCATCCGGAATCTGCGGTGTTTCTTCAATCAATTCTAAAATTCGTGCAGCGCAGGCAATCGCATTCTGCAACTCGGTCACAACTCCGGAAATTTCATTGAACGGTTTCGTGTATTGATTTGCATAACTCAAAAAACTGGCCAGTTGTCCGACACTAATGCCGCCATGGATAGCGAAGAATGCACCAAAGATGCCGACACCAGTGTAGACCAAACTGTTTACAAACCGTGTCGCCGGATTCGTAATAGAAGAAAAAAAGGTTGCTCTCAAGGAATATCCTGCCAGTTCCTCGTTGATCGTATCAAACGTCTCCTGCACTTCCTGTTCTTTTCCAAATGCCTGTACTACTTTTTGATTTCCGATCATTTCATTGATATAAGCGGTCTGTCGTCCCCTGGTTTCGGACTGCAGACGAAACATCGTATAAGTCCGCTTAGATATAAACGATGCCACAAATAATGAAATCGGTGTCAAAATAACCACAAGCCCTGTGATCTGCACATGAATCGTCAGCATAAATACCAACGTTCCAAGTATCGTCATCACACCGGTAAATAACTGTGTAAATCCCATTAAAAGTCCATCCGCAAACTGATCCGTATCTGCAATGACACGACTTACGATTTCCCCGTAAGAATGCTGATCCAGATACCGAAACGGCAAAATCTGGATTTTTTGAAACGCAGCCTCACGGATATCTTTCGTCACACCATAGGTAATTTTATTATTGCAATGATTCATCACCCACTGTGCCACAGCCGTAAAAAAGATCACCACCGTCATCTTCTTTAAAATCGGCAATAAGCCTTTAAAATCAACCTTTTGAGCGTCTATGATATGATCGATCGCTTTTCCTGTTAAAATCGGAATATAAAGTGTAAATGCTACACTGATAAACGCAGTGAGCAGCGATAAAATGATCCATAACCGATATGATCTGATATACTGCAATACTTTTTTTATTGTCTGCATCTGTCCCTGTTTTTTCTGCTGTTTCTGGCTCATACCACTGCCTCCTCTCTGCGTTTTTGAAACTGTGAATCATAAATTTCCCGATACACTTCACAAGTTTTCAATAATTCATCGTGGGTTCCCTTTCCGACGATCGCGCCATCATCCAATACCAGAATCTGATCTGCCTGCTGCAAAGATGACGTTCGCTGCGACACGATAAATACCGTCATTTCCGGATCGAGCTGACTGATCGCTTTTCGTAGTTTTGCATCCGTCGCAAAATCCAACGCCGATGCACTGTCATCTAAAATCAGAATATCCGGATGCCGCACCAGAGCACGCGCGATCGAAATTCTCTGTTTCTGTCCACCGGAAAGATTTCGTCCCTCCTGCTCGATCTCATAGGAAAGTTCGCCTTCTTTTTTCTCCACGACCTCCATTGCCTGTGCGCATTCCAATGCAGCATAAACCTCCTCTTGTGTCGCATCCGCTTTTCCCCAGCGGACATTTTCTTCTATCGTACCAGAAAACAGGATCGCTTTTTGTAGAACCATGCCGACTTTTTGACGCAATGTTTCCGTTTCATATTCACGAACGTCCACTCCGTCCACTTTTACGCTGCCTTTGGTCACATCATAAAAACGTGGAATAAGGTTCACAAGGGATGATTTTCCAGAACCGGTCGCGCCGATGATCCCGACAGTCTCTCCTTTTTTTACTCGAAAATCAATATCTGTCAAGGATTCCGCTCCCGCCCCTTCATATGCCATAGATACATGTGAAAATTCAACACGATACGGGGACGTTTTCTCTGTCTGTTCAGGCTTTTCACTGCTTTCTTCCATTCCCTCCGGAATGGAAAATACTGCCTGAATCCGATTTCCACAAGCCCACGCTTTTGTCACCGTAACAATAAAGTTTGCAAATTTTACAAGTTCCACCAGAATCTGCGACATATAGTTCACCAGCGCGACAACCTCTCCCTGTGAAATAATCCCGTGGTCCACGCGAATAGCTCCGATATACAACAATACAATTGTCGCTGCATTGATAATGATATACGTCATTGGATTCATCATTGCAGATATTTTTCCAACAAATATCTGCATATCCGAAAGTTCCTGATTCGCCTGTTGAAAACGTTTCGTCTCATCCTTTTCTTTGTGAAATGCACGAATGTCCCGCACACCGGTCAGATTCTCCCGTGTGATAAGTGTCACATGATCCAGATATCCCTGCACTTTTTTGTAAAGTGGAATACTGATCAACATGATTCCAAATACCACGATCGACAACAGTGGAATCGTCACTACAAATACCAACGCTGCTTTCACATCAATCGTAAACGCCATGACCATTGCTCCGACCACGATAAATGGAGAACGCAGAAACAATCGCAGAACCATATTCACACCGGTCTGCGCCTGATTGATATCGCTTGTCATGCGCGTGATCAAAGTAGAAACACCCGTCGTATCTAATTTTGCAAATGACAATTTTTGAATATGTGAAAGAAGTGCATGCCGCAGTTTTGTTGCAAATCCAACTGCTGCACGTGCACTGAAATACTGTGCCGTGATCGAACAGACCAGACCGATGATCCCTAAAGCGATCAGAACCAGACACATTTTTATGATATACGGCTGATCTGTATTCGCGATTCCTACATCAATAATTTTTGCCATGACCAACGGAACAAATAATTCAAATGTAGCTTCGAGCATTTTAAAAAGCGGTGCTAACACACATTCTTTCCGATAATCTTTTAAATATTTTAATAATTTTTTCACATCACCGTCTCCTTTTCCAATGTACATCCAGTTTCTGAACATCTATCCGAATAAAAAAGAGCCGAGACCGTTTGTCGTTCTGACAATCTGATCCTGGCTCCTTCTCTGTTACTATTTTTCGTAACTCTTCCTCTATTCTGTTACATCTGTGGAAAGCCCTTCCTCTGTCGTATCAGAGGTTGCAGCTTCTTCTGCCGTATCAGATGTTACCTCCTGTTTTTGTGTAAACAAGCTGTCAAATTTGACTTTTTCCCATTCATCCTTGTCCACTTTCCATTTTGCTTTCTTTTTATAGCCATCTGTCACTTCTGTGTAGTGATCGGACTTCCGCGAAGAAATGATATCTTCTTTCTTTGTTTTCATCGCGTCCTTATCATCTTCACTGTCCAGACGCAGAATGTAATAATTTTCATCCGTCTCAACAACATCAGATACATCTCCTTTTTTCAGCTTATCCGCTGCTGAGATGATCTTCTCATCCATTGTCTCGTTATCCGAATATTTATCTTTATCCGGATTTGCGTCATAAGAATGTGTGCTGACTGTATATCCGGCATCCTTCATTGTACCATCAAAATCTTTGACTGCTTTCTTTGCAGTTGCCTGCACATCTTTTTTCAGCTGTTTTTTCTCATCATCTGTATAATCCACGGAATTCCCGTCCTCGTCCTGATGGGTGGTCTTACTGATTTCTACATAGCTGAATGTTCTCTGCTGTGCTTCTTCGTCTGTCACATTTGTATCCACTTCATCCACAATGGCATTATACATTTTCGTACGAATCGTCATCAATCGCAGCATCTCTTCAATATATTCTGCTTTTGCACCGATCTGATCGATCGCCTGTGTCGAGTTATTGTCCATGAAATCCTGTGCTGCCTGTTTCATGGCTTTTGTCTCTTCGTCTGTGATTTCTACATTGTAATCTTCCATGTGTTTTTCTAAAAGATAAGAAAGTTCTATGTCTTCCATCACACTGTCTTTTGTTTTCTGCTCTAAAGTTGTGCCATCACCGTACATATCCTGTGACCATACCTGATCTCCAAAATAGGATGTATACATATCATCCATTCCTGCCTGTTGGAATCTGGCTGCAAAATTTGCATATCCCAACGAAATTTCCTGACCATCCAGTGTCGCTACAACTGCATCCTGATCAATGGAAGAACCGCATCCCATTGTAAATCCAGATGTCATGATCACGCCTGCCAGCATCAATGCTAAAAATTTTTTCCGTTTCATAGTGCCTCCTATATTTTATCCTATCGAGAGAGATTCTATGCAAGCTGCATGAATCTTTCTGCGTTCGATGTAGGATTTTTCACATACTGTTCTTATTATAGTGTTTTTTTTGTTATATCGCAAGTGCTTTCCGAATTTTCGTTAAATCAAAACAAAAAGCTCTGCATTTTTTCTAATATTTCTTCCAACACTTCCTGCAGATTCTGTTTCGTCATGCGGGTATTTTGTGCCGCATTATAGAGAAAGCAAGGGGTTTTTGTATCCGTTTTAAATTTCATGGTACCACCAAACTGCTGCACAAAATCCGGAATGGCTGCCACATTTAGTTTTGCATGTTCGAATAAAACCAAACGAATCGTTTTCTGTTTCTGGATGACGTCTGTCAGATACAGTGCATGTGCTTTTGCTTTAGTACGCGCGATCCACAAAAGATTCTGCACCGACTTTGGCGGGTCTCCAAAACGATCGATCAGCTCTTCTAACATTTCATCGCTTTCCTCCTCAGTCGTGATACTTGCAATCCGTTTATAGATATCTAGTTTTTGATACTCATTTGCAATATATCTGTCCGGAATATAAGCGTCAAGCTCCATGTCAAATGAGGTATCGAAATGTTCCTGAACCGTCTCGCCTTTTAATCCTTTTACCGCCTCATTCAACATTTTACAGTACAGATCATAGCCAACCGCCTCCATATGTCCGTGCTGCTGTGCACCGAGAAGATTTCCGGCACCACGGATTTCCAGATCACGCATCGCAATTTTAAATCCACTTCCAAGATCGGTAAATTCCTTGATCGCCGACAAGCGTTTTTCCGCTACTTCTTTTAACATCTTATCCCGCTTGTACATAAGAAATGCATAGGCTGTACGATTGGAACGTCCCACACGCCCACGCAACTGATACAACTGTGACAAGCCAAGATTATCCGCGTCATGAATGATCATCGTATTTACATTTGGAATATCCAGTCCCGTTTCAATGATCGTCGTCGATACCAGTACATCGATTTCTCCATTGACAAACTGATACATAATGTCCTCAAGCACGCGCTCGCGCATCTGTCCATGCGCAAAAGTCACCGTTGCCTCTGGTACCAGCTCTGCAATTTTTGCTGTCACTTCCTCGATCTGTTTGACGCGATTATAAACATAATATACCTGCCCACCACGCGACAGCTCCCGCTTGATCGCTTCGCGTACCATCTCCTCGTTGTACTCCATGACATACGTCTGAATCGGCACGCGCTCCAATGGTGGTTCTTCCAAAACACTCATATCACGGATTCCGATCAGACTCATGTGCAGTGTTCGTGGAATCGGAGTCGCTGTCAGTGTCAACACATCGACGTCCGTTTTCAACTGCTTGATTTTTTCTTTATGTTTCACACCAAACCGCTGTTCCTCGTCAATGATCAACAAACCGAGATCTTTATACGAAATATCTTTTGATAAAACACGATGTGTTCCAACCACGATATCACAGAGTCCGTTTTTTAACCGTTCAATCGTCTTTTTCTGCTGTGCGCTGGTTCGAAAACGGCAAAGTAGTTCCACCGATACCGGAAAATCCTTCATACGCTGAGAAAATGTATTATAAATCTGCTGCGCTAAGATTGTTGTCGGTACCAGATACACGACCTGCTTTCCTTCTTGCACTGCTTTAAACGCCGCACGGATCGCAATCTCTGTCTTTCCGTATCCAACATCTCCGCAGATGAGACGGTCCATGATCTTTGTGCTCTCCATGTCTTTTTTCGTCGCCTCGATCGCCATCAACTGGTCCTCTGTCTCTTCAAACGGAAACAATTCCTCAAACTCCTGCTGCCAGACGGTATCCGTTCCATATGCAAATCCTTGTTTCTTTTCACGTACCGCATACAGTTCCACCAGTTCCTTTGCGATTTCCTGCACAGCTCCACGCACTTTCGCCTTTGTCTTATTCCATTCCTGTCCGCCGAGCTTGTTTAACTTCGGTTTCTTTGCATCCGCCCCTGCATATTTTTGTAACAGCTCCAGCTGCGTCGCCAGAATATACAAATTTCCGCCATCCGCATACTCGATTTTCATGTAATCCTTCTCAATATGATCCACTGTCACTTTTTCCATGCCACGATAAATCCCAAGTCCATGATTTTCGTGTACAACATAATCGCCCACTTTCAAATCGGTAAAGCTTTGAATCGCCTCGCCCTCATAAACGCGACGTTTCTTTTTCTTCTTTTTCTTTGCACCAAAAATATCGCTTTCGGAGATAACTACAAACCCAATCTGCGGATATTCGAAACCACTTTTTACGTTTCCAGCCGAAACCATGATTTCTCCCTTTTGCAGTTCGCGTTCAAAATCTTGTGTGTAATACGCATTTAGTTCTTCCTGCTGCAGGTCATCCGCCAGACGTCGCGCTCTTGTGCGTGACGCAGACAGCAAGATTATCTGATACCCCTGCGCTTTATAGTGTTTTAAGTCCTTTACCAAAAGATCAAACTGATTGTGATACGTGTTCACAGACTTTGCCCCAAGAGAAAATGTTTCCTCGATTGGAACCTCCCGGCTGCTGATATCAAGTGTGGATAATGCAATGCTTTTTCCTTTCTGTAAAAATGCCAGCACCTCTTTATAAGAAAATAACGCCTCCATCTGTCCCGGCAGACTGTACCCTTTCTCCAGACGCTGCTGCATACTCTCGCTAAATTCTTCCTGCACAACTTTTCCTTTTTCCACCAATCGTACCGGCTCATCCAGAAAAAACAGTGTTTCTTTTCGATCAAAATAATCTGCCAGAGAAACGGTTTGATTCAGAAAATAATTCAGAAAAAGATCTACATTTGTATCTGGCAAAGATTCCTCCACTGATTCGATCAATGAATCCGCCTGCTGTTTCACACGGGCTGCAATCTCTGTTTTCATCTCTGCACGAAGCGTTTCATATAAGATTTGACTTTCTTTTCGAATTTTTCTGATTCCCTGCTGTTTTTTCTTTTCATCCAGAATCACTTCCCGCGCAGGATAAATTTTGATCTCATCAATATTTTCCAACGAGCGCTGACTTTCCACATCAAAACTGCGGATTGTGTCAATCTCATCATCCCAGAATTCGATTCGATACGGATTGTCCTCCGTTAAGGGAAAAATATCCAGTATACCGCCGCGAAGTGCAAACTGTCCTGACGATTCCACCTGAAAATTTTTTTCATATCCCATCGCTACCAGCTGTTTCTGCAAGTTTTCCAGATTCACCGTTTCTGCCACCTGCAATGTCTGTATTCGATCCAAAAACAGATCTTTCGGCACCATCCGGCTCATCAGACCGTCTATCGTCGTGATCACGGTCGCATGTTTCTCTCCTGTGATCGCCGCAAGTGCCCGAATCCGTTCCCTCACCAATTCATTGCTACTGAGATCTGCCTGATAAAATAAAAAATCTTTTGCCGGATAGTAAACCACATCCGGATCAAAAAACTGATATTCCTCATACAATTCTTTCGCACGCTGTTCCTCAAATGTCACGATCAGTCCTGCCTGTTTTTTCTGCAGCAGACTATAGATCACATGCGGTTTCTGCGCATCAATACAGCCTGCGATCTGGATCCTGCAGTTATCCTGTTTTACTCTTTCTTCTATTTTTTCAAATTCACTTAAGCCCTGTAATGGTTTTACAAACGCTTTCATGTTTCTCTCCATTTCTAAGCATTATTTTTTCTTAGCATTAAACCGATTCATTGCCGCATCAATCTCACCGTTGACGATCATACCAACCGCCTCGATCGCCTCCTGTATCGCCTCTTCCACTTTTTCTCGATCCTCTGAAGAAAAGCGACCCAGCACATAATCTGCGAGATCCCATCCCTTCGGTTTTTCACCTACTCCGACCTTGATTCTAGAAAAATTCTGTGTATCTGTCATCGCGATGATATCCTTGATTCCATTATGTCCGCCGGCACTTCCCTTTTTCCGAATCCGAATATTTCCCGGCTCTAAACTGATGTCATCAAAAATTACCAGAAGTTCTTCTTCTGGATCCACTTTATAATAATCCAACACTTCCGCAATACTTTCTCCACTGAGATTCATATATGTCTGAGGCTTTACCAATAGAACCTTCTGTCCCTCGATCATACCTTTTCCGATCAACGCTTTATGCTTTTTCGTACTCACATCGATCTGATATTGATCCGCCAGTGCATCAATCGTATCAAACCCAATATTATGACGCGTCTTTGCATATTGCGCCGTTGGATTTCCAAGTCCTGCTATTACATACATCTTTTTTCTCCTCTTCTATATCCTCTGATTTTTTATTTTTCTTTTCCCGAACGGTTTATAATTATTTTATCCTAAAAAGTATAAAAAAGAAAGAAGCCAGAATAAAATTATCCTGACTCCTTCCTCTTACAAAAACGCATATCCTGTGATTCATACATTTTTGTGCCGAGTTCTATATTATACTCCCGCACAAATTACAGAAAAGCGATTTTCGCTTTCTTACATCTAAATCCCAGCATTTTCTGCTGCAATTTCTGCCTGATACTTCTCCAAAATTACCTGCTGAATACGATCTCTCGTAGCGGAATTGATTGGATGTGCGATGTCACGGTATTCACCGTCAGCTGCTTTCCGGCTCGGCATTGCAATAAACATGCCTTTCTCGCCTTCAATCACCTTAATGTCGTGTACCACGAACTCCTCATCAATCGTGATCGACACAACTGCCTTCATTTTTCCCTCTTTTTCGACTTTACGCACGCGTACATCTGTAATCTGCATATTTTTTGCCCCTTTCTTGTCTGCTCTTTCAGCGTTTATTATAGTACGTATCTTTCGTTATGCTCGGCAACAATTTTAATTTCATTCTCCCCACAGTAATATGTGTTCGCCTTTAATGTATCACGACTTTCCACAATGCAATTCTCAATGTGGGTATTATCCCCTACATACACCGCATCTAAAATGATTGAGTTTTTAATTACACAATTCTTACCTACAAACACTTTTTTAAACAAGATTGAGTTTTCTACTTTGCTGTTAATAATGGAACCGCTCGCAACCAGGCTGTTACGAACATCGGAGCCAGCATTATATTTTGCCGGCGGTAAATCATCTACCTTTGAATAAATTTTTGGTTCATCCTTGAAGAAGTATTTTCTTACTTCCGGTTTCAAGAAATCCATGTTTGTTTTGTAATAGGATTCTACCGTTGCAATGTTGCTCCAATAATCGTTCATCTTATACCCGTAAATTCTTTTTAAATTCTTATAACGAATCAAAATATCTGTTACGAAGTCACTTCTGCCTTCCTGCGCGCAGCGCTCTAGCATTTCGATCAACTGTCTTCTGCGGATAATGTATGTACCAGTAGAAATGGTATGTGACGTTGCAACCATCGGTTTTTCTTCAAATTCAATGATTCGTGCATCCTCATTCATTTTGACTACTCCGAATCTGCTGACGTCTTCTGTTGCTGGCATATCTTTACATACAACAGTTATATCGGCTTTTTTTCGAATATGATAATCTAAAATTTCATTATAATCCATTTTATATACATTATCACTACTTGTAATGATAACATAAGGCTCATGACTACGCTTTAAAAAGTCTATATTACGGTACATCGCGTCTGCTGTTCCGCGATACCACCAGTTATTTTCTGCAGTTAATGTTGGCGTAAATACGAATAATCCGCCCTGTTTTCGTCCAAAATCCCACCATTTCGAAGAACTCAGGTGTTCGTTTAAGGATGCCGCATTGTACTGTGCAATGACAGCCACTCTCTGTACTTTCGAATTTGACATATTGCTCAGCGGAAAATCGATTGCTCTAAAACTTCCTGCGATCGGCATCGCTGCAATTGCCCTGTGATCTGCTAATTCTCCCATACGGTGGTTATTTCCACCTGCCAGTATAATTCCTAATGCTTTCATGCTCTCTCACCCGCCTTAATTATTGACTCGCCACTCTGTAAAATACCATTTGGATAATCCGATGATACTGTGTCTCCTACAATGGCTGTATTTTTTCCGATTTTTACATTTGCCGGAACGCGGGTGTTTTCTCCTATTGTAACTAATCCAAAAGAGTAAACTTTCGCATTTAACTTGTTTGGTACTTCATCTCCAATCCCAAGCTGGCAATTGCTTCCAACCACACTTCCCTCTGCAATGATCGATTTATCTATAATGACATTATCTCCGATCACTGCGTCCTTCATAATGATCGAATCACGAATCACGGTTCCTTTTCCGATCTTTACACCTGCGCCAAGCACACAGCGATGCAGTTCTCCGTAGATTTCACATCCATCTCCAATGATCGTCCGCTCTGCGACTGCTTCCGGTGCCAGATACTGTGGTTCAATGATATCGCTCTTTGTGTAAATTTTCCAATACTCTTCGTACAGATTAAACTCCGGAATCAGATCTACTAATTCCATATTTGCCTCCCAGTAGGAGCCAAGTGTTCCAACGTCTTTCCAGTATCCGTTATATTCGTAGGCAAACAGACGTTCTCCTTTTTCATGGCAATATGGAATAATATGTTTACCGAAATCGCATCCACTCTGATCTTTCATGGCAAGCAGCGCTTCTTTTAAAACTTTCCATGTAAATATGTAGATACCCATTGATGCAAGATTACTTCTCGGATGCTCCGGTTTTTCTTCAAATTCCTGTATTTTTTTATTTTCATCTGTAATCACTATACCGAAACGGCTTGCTTCCTCTAACGGTACCGGCATCGTGGCTATGGTTACGTCGGCATTGTTTTCTTTGTGGAAGTCAAGCATGACTTCATAATCCATTTTATAAATATGGTCACCGGATAAAATCAGGACATATTCCGGATTATAACTGTCAATGTAATTCATATTCTGGTAGATCGCATTCGCGGTACCGGAATACCAGGAACTACTATCGCTTTTTTCATAAGGTGGTAATACTGTTACACCTCCGTTATTTCGGTCCAAATCCCACGGAATACCGATTCCAATATGTGTATTCAGTCTAAGCGGCTGATACTGTGTCAAAACTCCTACGGTATCAATTCCCGAATTGATACAATTGCTTAGTGGGAAATCAATGATACGATATTTTCCCCCAAAAGCTACTGCTGGCTTTGCTACCCCTGATGTCAATACTCCAAGTCTACTACCTTGTCCGCCAGCTAATAACATCGCTATCATCTCTTTATGGATCATACTCTCACCTCTTTGATTTATTCTTTTTTTAGCCTACGATATGAAAAGTATATCATAAATTTTTCGGTATGTATACGCTTTTTCTGAATAATTTTTCAAAAAAATCTTATTTGGAAATAGAAAAGAATCCCGACATGAATCATGTTTCATGCCGAGATTCTTGATTTTAAAATTCAGAAATTTTATTTTGTCAGTTTCATTGTTTTTTTGTTGAATCCGGTTTTTGCTGTAAATCGTTTTTTATATGCAGAAACTTTTTTCGCCGGAACTTTTATGACTGCTTTCTTATGAATTCCTTTTATTGCATTTTTCCCGACTTTTTTCAGTTTCTGCGAACGAATCGTAATTTTCTGTAATTTCGAATCATTTTCCCATGCATTCTCCCATATTTCCGTCGCACCACTGCCGATCGTAACCGTTTTTAAATTTTTACAATTTGAAAAGGAGTTTGTTCGTATTAGCGTAACACTGTCCGGAATACATATATTTTTCAGGCTCTTACATTCTGCAAATGCATATTCCCCTATAAATGTCGCTTTGCTCGGCCATTTTATACTCGATAAATTTTCACAATCATAAAATGTCAAGGCAGGGATCGTTGTCAATTTTTGAGGCAATTCTATATAAGATAATTTTTTACAAGCCCAAAATACCCCCGCTTCCATTTCTTTCATGTTTTTCGGAAAGACCACACTTTCTAAGTTTGAACATTTTTCAAACGTATTTGCTTTTAAAATGGTTAACTTTGACGGAAGAACAATTTTTTTTAAGGATCTGCAGCCACAAAATACGCGCTCTCCCATTTCTATTACTGTATCTGGAATATTAATTGTTTTTAAACTGGTACAATCATCAAACGCATTATCTCCTATTTTTTTTACGCCTTTCTCCATTTGAATTTTTTTCAAATTACTACAAAAACGAAATGCTTCTGAACCAATCGTTCTTACCGATTTCGGAATGTAAATATTTGTCAGACTGTCGCAACTCTCAAATGCATTGTTACTTATCTCTTTTACACCCTGCTCGATGAGAACATTTTCTAAGCTCGTGTTCCATTCAAATACTTTTTTATCAATCTTACTTACCGTCCCTGGAACATTGATCTTTTTCAGATAATGGCAACCGTAAAACGCCTCTTTTCCAATTTTTTTCAATCCTTCCGGTAATGTTACCGAGTTTATAAATGAAACATGCTTAAATGCCCCTTCTTTGATGCTGGTAAATCCAGCATGTATCACAACACTCACACCTCCCTCTTCATAATCATCAAAATTTTGACTTAACGGAATTGAAATAACAAAAGAAAGATCAAACTCCCCTTCTCCATAAAAATCAAATTGTTTCGTATTCCTATTGTAGATGCATCTCGTATTTTTTTCAGGAAACGTAATGGTCAGTGTATCCTTCGACTCATCTAGTAAATATCTCGGGATGCTTGGTTCACTTGATTCGGTTGGCTCACTCGATGTACTTGGTACACTTGGCGTACTTGGTTTACTCGGCACACTTGTTGACGTACTCACTTTGCTCGGTGCACTTGACATACTTGGTTTGCTCAGTGTACTTGGTTTACTCGGTGCACTTGGACTGTCAGATGTAGACGTATTCAACGCTTGAAATGGGATCTCGTACAATTTTGCATACGACTCCGCTCTCGATCCTGCTTCCCCATAAATTGTCAAACTGGAACCGACACCATTTTCAAAAATCATACCTTCTAACTTTGTTACACTTGCAGGAATTGTGATACTTTTCAAACTATTACAACCCCAGAATGTTCCCGCCTCGATACTTGTCACTTTTTCCGGAATTTTCATGCTCGTCAGACCGCTGCAGTTATCAAACGAAAACTGTTCTATTTTTGTCACACTGTCCGGAATGGTGATTGCTGTCAGGCTACGACAGCCACTAAACAAATAAGAATCTATTTTTTTTAAATCTTTCGGCAAATAAACTTCTTTCAGATTTATACAATTCGAAAATACAAATTTTCCTATACTCGTCATTCCATTCGGTAATGTGATTTTTTTCAGCTCCTTTTCACCCGTGAACATCCCATCCTGTATTCCTGTTATACCTTCGTGAATCACAATCTGCTCAATTATCTTTCCGCTCGTTTTTGCATCATAATCACTATCCATTACACTGATTTTCAAGACACCGCTGCCATAAAACTCCACCGTATGCGTTGTTTCATTATAAGACCATGTATCCTTTGCATCCGCTCCCCATTTTCCTTCCAAAGATGCTCCTGTCGCATCCTCTGTCTGTGCAGTTTCACTCATCACAGCGAAACTTCCCTGTCCATTTCCAGTCTGTGCATAGACACAAGCACCTGTCTGCGGCACAACCATAGAAACACTTAATGCCAAAGCCGCTAATTTTTTCATCATTCGATTTTTGTTCATGATGTCTCCTTTCCTAAAGCCAATAATACTGTCGATTATACCTTTACACTTTAAAACTGTCAAATTCTCCCACTTTTTTGTACCTTGTATGTAAGTTAACCATTCAACCACAATTGTTACGCTTTATATGTGCGTAAGTGTTGCAACCACTACTTTATCGGCTACCCGAAACGGTATCGACTCCACCACTCTTTGGGGGTGGCTTGGCGAAACAGATCTCAGCCTACCGTTTCCGATACACAGTTTCCGGAATTCGGCTGGGTGCGCAAGGCGGGGGCGGCTGTTTCCAGAAAGGCTTTGACAGAAATGTTAGTGAGTTTGGGTGGGCGGATTTGCGATGCCTTTGCTGTTTTGCCGAGAGGCGTACAAACTGTGCGTAGGTGTATGCGGGAGAAAGAGTCCGTTTCTGAGTCTTTCTCCCACATACACCTGCGTGCAGTTTGTACGACATTCGGAAAACCGCAAAAATAAAGCATCGCAAATCCGCCCACCCAAACTCGACTTCATTTCTGTCTAGCCTTTCTGGAAACAGCCGCCCCCGCCTTGCGCACCCAGCCGAATTTTGGAAACGTCCGCATAGGAATCCCCCCAGTTGAGATATTTTTCGCGTCATTCTAAAATTTCTTTCTGAAAGCCATTTGCAAAATGCTAAGATATGGATATAATGAATTCAGGAAGTTTTTGAAAAAACGATAAAACAAACAATTCCGTTTACGAATTTGTTGGAAAGGACAATTATGTATAAAATCAATTTTAATGAACCAATTCACATCCACTTCATCGGCATCGGCGGTATCAGCATGAGCGGACTTGCCGAGATTTTATTAGAAGAACATTTCACTGTATCCGGCTCTGATGCAAAAGAATCCGCATTAACCGAAAAATTGAAAAAAAATGGCGCGATCATAAATATCGGTCAGTGTGCCGAAAACATCACAAGCGACATTCAGCTTGTCGTTTATACAGCTGCCATCCATCCGGATAACCCGGAATTTGCTGCAGCCAAAGCTGCCGGAATCGAAATGATGTCGCGTGCTCAGCTGCTTGGACAGATCATGGATAATTATACAAACTCTGTCGCTGTATCCGGCACCCACGGAAAAACTACGACCACCTCCATGCTCTCCGAAATTTTTATGGACGCAGCAGCCGACCCGACCATTTCTGTCGGCGGTATCCTCGATTCCATCGGTGGAAATGTACGGGTAGGAAGTTCCGAAGTCTTTTTGACGGAAGCCTGCGAGTACACAAACAGCTTTTTAAATTTCTATCCAAAATATGCTCTGATCCTAAATATCGAAGCTGACCATTTGGATTTCTTTAAAGATCTCGATGACATCCGCCACTCGTTCCATAAATTTGCATCGAATACCGCAAAAGACGGAACGATCATTTTAAACGGCGATATCCAAAACCGCGAAGAGATCACCGAAGGACTCAGCCAAAAGATCATCACATACGGTTTAGAAGACAGTTATGATGTTTACGCAAAAAATATCACATTTGACGAAAAAGCCTGCGGGACCTTTACCGTTGTCGCTTCTGGAAAAGAAGTTGGCACTTTCACCCTGCATGTTCCTGGCATCCACAATGTTTCAAATGCCACCGCAGCCATCGCACTGGCTCTGGAAATGAAAATTGATGTCAAACATATTCACAACGGTCTGGCAAAATTCGGCGGAACCGAACGCCGGTTCGAATACAAAGGAGACTTCCACGGTGTCACGATCATCGATGACTATGCACACCACCCGACCGAAATCCACGCCACACTGACTGCGGCAGAGAATTATCCACACAACCGGATCATCTGTGTCTTCCAGCCACATACTTATACACGGACAAAATCCCTGTTTCCGGATTTTGTAGAAGCTCTTTCACAGGCAGATGTGGTTATTCTCGCTGATATATATGCAGCCAGAGAAACCGATACGCTCGGTATTTCCTCCGAAGATTTAAAAAATGCGTTGGTAGAAAAAGGCAAAGAAGCCTATTATTTCCCATCTTTTGCAGAAATTGAAAACTTTTTGGAAAAATTTTGTATAAACAATGACCTGTTGATAACTATGGGGGCCGGAAACGTTCTACAAGTAGGCGAAGACCTGTTAAAACGCTAGTTATCCACTTTGTCCACAATAAGCTGTTCTTTTTGCTGCACAGCTTATTGTGGATTTTTTTCATTTCTATAATCTTTTTTTTATTTTCCAAAAAAATGGCTGTTTCTCGGTTTTTCTACCCATTTTTGTATTCCTTTTTTCCACGCATTGTGCAGGATGTTTTTTCTTTTTTCCACATTATCCACAATCTCCGAAACCCTTGTATTTACTGGGTTTGCGGCAATTTTTCCCCTTTTTTTTTCCTATCGGTTGTGCTATAATCACAAAGCACTAAAAAAATAGTTTGTTTCATGTGCCTTTGCAAAAAATTGCATCCGCACATAATTTATAAAAGAAGAGAGGGAAACTTAAGATGGCTGACATACGACTGCAAAATCAATTAAATACTATGACAAATGTTCCAAACCGCTTTATCGATGAATATATGGTAGAAGCAGACGGTGAATTTGTAAAAATCTATTTATACCTGCTCCGATGTATGAACACACCAGATTGTGATTTTTCTATTTCGATGATCGCGGATCAGTTAGAGCACACAGAGCGAGATGTCATTCGTGCGTTAAAGTACTGGGAATCCAGAAACCTTTTGCGCTTAGAATATGATGAAACACACACTCTGTCCGGCATCTGTCTGATGGATCAGTCCACAATGGGAATGCCATGCGCGTATGCACCGGCTGCACCTCAGACACCGCAGCAGCCCGCCAAAAAAGCAGACTTCTCTGAATCAAAGGAACATTTTACTGTGACCTCTGCCGCTGCACCACAAACACCCGATCACGATTTTACGAGTGATGAAACCGCACAGCTACAGGAAAATGAAGAGATCAAAGAATTAATTTTTATCACCGGTCAGTATCTGGGACGTTCCCTGACACAAACCGAACTTACCACACTACTCTTTTGGTATGATCGTCTTGGATTTCCGGTCGAACTCATTACGTATTTATTAGAATACTGCATTGGAAAAGGACACACCAGTTTTCGATATATGGACAAAGTTGCACTGGCATGGGCAGAAAAAAATATCCACACCGTTGAACAGGCCAAACAGGAATCTGCCAACTACAGCAAAGACGTCTACACTGTCATGCGTGCATTCGGCATTCAAAACCGCAATCTGATCGAGCCGGAACTTGCGTACATAAAAAAATGGACCAAACAATACGGATTTACTTCTGATATCATCACAGAAGCATGTCGCCGTACCCTGCAGTCCACACAAAAACCAAGTTTCGAATATGCCGATAAAATTTTGACCGACTGGTATCACAAAGACGTACATCACATGGCAGATATCGTAACAATCGATACCGCTTTCCAGAAAGCACGAAAAAGCAGCGCTGCTCCTTCCAAAGCGCCGACCGCTGCTCCAAATAAATTTAATAATTTTCCGCAGCGTTCGTGTGATTACAACGAACTTGCCCGTCAGCTGATGGAAAACTAAAATGTACGCAAGGAGGCACTTATGGGATTGACCAATACACAGTACGACACCCTGATGCGCCAGTATAACGCAAGACAGTTAAAAAGCCAACGTGTCGTTACTCAAAGAAAAGATGCGCTTTATGCAGCACATCCGCAATTAAAAGAAATCGAACAGGAAATCGCGCATCTATCGGTTGAAAAGGCGAGAGCTCTTTTATCGCAGAATTCCGATGCTGCCGCTTCCTATGAACAGCAGCTCGCCGTTCTTTATCAAACAAAAAAAGAACTTTTCGAAGCGCTCTCTTTACCGGATGATTATCTCACTCCGCCCTATGAGTGTCCCGACTGTAAAGATACCGGTTTCATCAATGGCAGACGCTGTCACTGCTTTAAACAGGCAGCCATCGATTTAGTTTATACGCAATCGAATATGAAAAAAATTTTACAGGAAGAAAATTTTTCTCAGTTTTCTTTTGACTATTATTCTCAAAACGAAATAGATGATTTTAATGGACGTTCTGTTTATGATACAGCCGTCTCTGCGGTCACTGCAGCCAAAAAATTTATTGCAGATTTTGACAACAAATTTGAAAATATGTTTTTATTCGGGAATACCGGTGTTGGAAAAACCTTTTTATCCAACTGTATTGCCAAAGAACTGCTCGATACCGGACACTCGGTTGTATATCTGACTGCGTTTCAGTTATTTGATATTTTTCAAAAGCGTGCCTTTGAAAAAGATGAAACCATTATACTAGAGCATCAGAACATTTTCGACTGTGATCTTTTGATCATTGACGACCTGGGAACGGAAAATACTGGAGCTTATAAAGCCTCACAGTTTTTCCTTTGTATCAATGAGCGGATCCTCAGAAAAAAATCGACTCTGATCTCTACCAATGTTTTCCCGAATTCCATCAAAGACGTCTATTCGGAACGAACCGCTTCCCGGATCATGAGCCACTATATGCTGGTCCATTTAGCGGGCAGCGATATCCGAATTCAGAAAAAGCTGAAAAAAACTTCGACGAAATCCTAATTTTTCCGTCAGATTCCCTTGTTTTTCACGCGTTACGGTGGTATAATGCATTCGGTATTTTTGAATGTAATGCAATTTATTTATGGAGGAAAGTTTCATGCCAAACGATGAAAGAAAGTTACAAACCATTCCAAAAGGTGCCCTCGGCATCATCCCTTTAAAAACCTGTACCGAACTCGGAAAAAAAGTCGATGACTATCTGGTACAGTGGAGAAAGAACAGAAAACATTCCCATGAAACAGACATCGCTTTCCACGGTTATACGCGTGACAGCTATATCGTAGATGCAGATACCCCGCGTTTTGGTACCGGCGAGGCAAAAGGTCTGATCAAAGAATCTGTTCGAGGCTATGACCTGTATTTGATGACAGATGTTACCAATTACAGCCTGACTTACACCGTCTGTGGACATACAAATCATATGTCTCCGGATGATCATTTCCAGGATTTAAAACGTATCATCGCAGCAGCCGGCGGAAAAGCCAGAAGAATCACTGTCATTCTTCCATTCTTGTATGAGAGCCGTCAGCACAAACGCAGCTCCCGTGAATCTATGGACTGTGCGTTAGCGCTTCAGGAACTGACCAATATGGGTGTTGACAATATCATCACGTTTGATGCTCATGACCCGCGTGTACAGAATGCCATTCCGCTCAGTGGTTTTGAAACCGTTCAGCCGGCTTATCAGTTTGTAAAAGGTATCTTAGGTGAAGTAAAAGATTTAACCTTAGACAGCGATCATATGATGATCATCAGCCCGGATGAGGGTGCAACCAACCGTGCGATCTATCTTGCAAACGTTCTTGGTCTGGATATGGGTATGTTCTACAAACGCCGCGATTACAGCCGTATCGTTGACGGTCGAAACCCAATTGTCGCACATGAATTTTTAGGTTCCTCTGTCGAGGGAAAAGATGTTTGGATCATCGACGATATGATCTCATCTGGCGAGAGTATGATCGACGTTGCTGTTCAGTTGAAAAAGAGAAAAGCAAATCGTATTTTTGTTGTTGCAACATTCGGTTTGTTCACCAATGGTTTGGAAGTATTTGATAAGGCAGTCGAAGATGGTATCATTTACAAAGTTGTAACAACCAATTTGATTTACCAGACACCGGAATTATTAGAACGTCCGTATTATATCAGCTGCGATATGAGTAAATACATTGCCTACATTGTTGATACATTAAATCACGATGCATCCATCAGTGATTTATTAGATCCATATGATCGTATCAATCGTTTGGCTGAAAAATACAAAGCAGATCCATATTCTGTATAATCTTTAATCAAAAAAAACCATGACTGTTTGATATAGTCATGGTTTTTTTCTATAAAAAAAGATTGTTGAATCCAACAATCTTTTTCCTTTTTCGCCTATGTATTTTAGAATAATTCTAACTCACCGGTCATTTTATCATTAATCACATAGTAAGCAGCATTTTCTTCCGGTTTTACATATAACCGTAATGCTTTGATAGAGGATACTCTGTGTCCTTCTGCTACAAATGCCTGCTTTGCCTGCTCAATCAGATCGTTTAACTTTGATTCCTGATTTGAATACTGTACATAGATTTCCGGTTTTACTTCTTCTTTTACTACCGGTTTCTTTGCAGCCTTTGGCTCTGCTTTCTTTGCTGCAGGTTTTTCTGCTTCTGCTTTTTTTACAGGCTCCGCTTTTTTCTCTGCCTCTTTTACCGGTGTTGCAATCGGTGTGACAGTTGCTTTCGCTGGTGCTGCGGTCTTTGCCTCTGTTACAGCTACTGTGTCAAGCTTGATTGACATCTGCTGTGGTTTTACTGTTTCTGCTGTTACTGTGGTTCCTTTCGTTTTTTTCATAAAAACACCTCCTATTAATTTTCAATACAACTAGCATTGCGGATGTTTCCGCGTATAAAGGTCTGTCTATTCACAGACCAGAAAGTCTTCCATCGCCCTCACTGCTTCTGCTTCATCGCTTCCGTCTGCCACAATATTTACCTTCATTCCTGCGGCTGGATTAAACGCCATAATACCCATAATACTTTTTGCGTTTATTTTGCAATTCTCACTTTCCAGTGTAATCTGACTTTCAAACTGACAAGCTACCTGCACCAGTTCTGCGATCGGATTGGCATGAGACTTTTCTACATTTTTTACGATTACTTCTTTCGTATTCATCTTTAATGCCTCCACTTTTTATACAAAAATAAATATACCGCAATCTTCCAAGAATTTCAAGTCGTTTTGTAAGATTAAGTAAATTTGTAGCATTTTTTTTTCATTTCTTCTTTTTTTTTATGCAAAAAGTTTTCTATTTTGAAACCAATTTTTCTATTTTTTCAAAAAGAAGTTCAATCTCCTGTGCCGTGCGAGAAAGTGCCCGGATACAGATTCCTTCGACGGCTTCTGTGACGCTTGCAAACACTGCCGGAAATTGTTTTCCTTTTTTGGGCGGTACGTTTGTAAAAAAAGTTTGTTGTTGAATTTCTTCTTCCATTTCTTTTTGAATACGAATTTGTTTTTCTTTTGGTCCGTAATAATACAGCGTTCCCATATGTGTCGCATGGTCAAAAAAAACAGATTGATCCAGTTTCATTTTTTCTGGAAAAAAGCATGTATTGTCAATCCAGACCGGACGATTTTTTAACATAACTTCCACGCGGTTTCGATAGGAACGAAACGCAAATGTTTCTCCCATTCCAACACGTCCGACTGCAAAAATATCGGTATAAAAAAACTCACTGCTCTCTTCTAATGTCACTCTCATTTTTCCAGTATATGCACTGTTTTGAAATGGAATGACTGCATGGGGACAATAAAAAAAAGATGCGTTTTTTTCTAAAAAAATCTGCTGGCTTTTTGTCGCTTCACCCTCGTTCATGCGAAACAATTTTGTGTAAGACTGATCCGTAAAACGGCTCTTTGTATTTTCCTTACATTGAATTGTATAGAGATGTTCATCCCCTTCTAAAAGACCGGCTGACGCAAGCATACAAAATACCTCCAGGCGATCCCCTGAAAGTTTTGGTATCCCCAGTTTTAACGGTGCAGTAAAATACCTGTCGCTCACTACACTTCGATTATTTTTTTGTTCGATTTCTAACCTTAATTCTGTCAGCATACGCTTCTCCAATTTTTACAGATCCTCAAACAGGACATTTTTCTGAATCCATTCAATAACAGCATCCACACTGTCGCCCTGCATTAGATTTGTAAATAAAAATTCTCTGCCTCCACGCATCCGTTTTGAGTCCTCACGCATCACTTCTAAACTTGCGCCTACCATATCCGCAAGATCTGTTTTATTGATCACGAGCAGATCGGAACGTGTCACACCCGGACCACCTTTTCGCGGTATTTTTTCTCCCTGTGCGACATCGATGACATAGATTGTCGCATCCGCCAGATCCGGACTAAAAGTAGCAGAAAGATTGTCCCCACCACTTTCGATAAAAATAATCTGTACATCTGGAAACTTTTTTGCCATCTCATCGACGGCTTCCAGATTCATACTGCAATCCTCTCGAATGGCTGTATGCGGACATCCCCCTGTCTCTACACCCATGATCCGCTCCGGTGGCAGGGCAGAATTTTTGATCAAAAATTCTGCATCCTCTTTTGTATAGATATCATTTGTGATGACACAGATGGAATACTTCTCTGCCATCTTTCTTGTCAGACGTTCAATGAGTGCTGTTTTTCCGGAACCGACCGGTCCACCCACTCCGATTTTTACATAAGACATTTGAAAAACTCCTTTCTCTTTCGCACAATTTATGACATATATTGTCTGGAATACAAATACGCATGATTCATGCAATGCAGTTCATAACAGGCACCAGAAACGCCTAGTTCTTCCAATGTGATCGTTTCTGCCTGTTTCACTTTTTTTTGCAGTATTTCCAGACTTTCAAACAGTACACGCTGGCCATCTAACTGACTCAACGGCACCAGTTTTACCGCATTATTTACGATGGAAGACAAGACACTGTATCCATATAGCAGCAACAGTGTTTCTTCTTCCTGTTTTGTATCTGCCGCGTAAAGCCCCAGTGCGATCGGGTACATCCCAACCGCACTGTCACTTTGAATCTGCTTCTGATACCAGAGAAGCGATGGTGTCAGATCTTTCATCGCTTCCCTTGCTTTCAAAAAACGACTGCACAAACGTGTAGCACCGACTCGAATTTCTTTCACACTTTTCGATGCCGCTGCAGTCGCATCCAGGCACAATAAAAATTCTTCTTCTTTTGCGTGACGATACGCCAAAGATGCTGCTGCCAGATCGTTATATGGAAAGATCTCCAAAAATCCGTTCAGATATTCTTCTAAATCTTCACTGGTTCGAATCCTGTCACGCAACACATAATCCTCAAGGCCATTTGACAATGTAAATGTCCCGATCGGGAAAAACGCATCCACCGATTGTAACAGTGATAAAAACGGCTTGTTTGTTTCCATACGATCACTCCTGTTCCTGGATCTGTTCGTGCGTATGTGTGTGTTCCGTTTGCTGTGTATGGCTGTGTCCATGTGCATGGCAAACAGTAAAGTGTGTAAATTTCTCTTTCACTTTTTCAGGCTGAAATCCGATATGTTTCAGATAAGCAAACGTCGGTTCATCGTATGGAACCGCTACTCGATCCGCAGAAATTGCAAGCGATAAATGACGATTTCCAAGTTCAAAACACAAACGTCCCATCTCTTCCATACTGCTTACCGGCGTCACCGTCAGTTCACATGGAAGGGTGTCGATCACAAGTACACGCTTTTCATCTTCCGCCAATACATCTCCGTCTTTTAATGGGGTATCCACACGAATCCCAATCTCTTCTCCGGTTTCAGATGTCTTTCTGAGCAGCTTTTTTTCTAACTCAAACCATTCGATCGCAACCGTTTCGATCTTGCGATCTCCGATTGGAAAGTCTTGTATATTTCCCAGGATTTTTTCAATCTTCATAAGTACCTCTTTTCTCTCTCTTGTTTTTCTTTCAAAATACGCCTCTTTTCTGTCTGATGATCTCATTCATTTTTTCTCATCTTCATCAGATCTTTCACGCATTTTGACACGTTTTAAAACAGATAATATCTCTGTGCCAGTGACAATTCTTCTGCCGCCTCGCAGGTAATTTTTTTGCCGTCTACCCGCACTTCATACGTCTCCGGATCCACCTGAATATCCGCCAAGATATCGTTATTTTTCATTTCTTTTTTGCCGATGGTACGGCAGTTTTTCACTGGAAGAATCTGTTTCTGCAGATCTAAGCGTTCTTGAATGCCGCCCTCTAATGCCGCCTGTGATACAAAGGTTGCGCTGGTCCGTTTTTTCGCCAGACCATATCCACCGAACATATTTCTATAGATGACCGGTTGCGGAGTCGGAATGGATGCATTGGCATCTCCCATTTTTGATGCCATGATCATTCCTCCTTTGATGATCATCTCCGGTTTCACGCCAAACATTGCCGGATTCCAAAGTACTAAATCTGCCATTTTTCCAACTTCCACGGAACCGACATAGGAAGACACCCCGTGTGTGATGGCCGGGTTGATCGTATATTTTGCAATGTAACGGCGCACACGGAAATTGTCATTGCGCGCACTGTCTTCCGGAAGCGGTCCACGCTGTTTTTTCATTTTATCCGCAGTCTGCCAGGTACGTGTGATGACCTCTCCGACACGCCCCATTGCCTGTGAATCTGAACTCATCATGGAAAAGATTCCCATGTCATGGAGCACATCCTCCGCTGCGATCGTCTCCGGGCGGATACGTGAATCTGCAAATGCAATATCCTCCGGTACTTTTTTATCCAGATGATGGCAGACCATCAACATATCAAGATGTTCATCTAATGTATTTCTGGTAAATGGCATCGTCGGATTTGTCGAAGATGGAAGTACATTCGAAAAACCTGCTGCCCGAATGATATCCGGCGCATGACCACCTCCTGCTCCCTCCGTATGATAAGTGTGAATCGTTCTGCCTTTAAATGCAGCAATCGTATCCTCCACAAAACCTGCTTCATTTAAGGTATCTGTGTGAATGGATGCCTGCACATCATACTTGTCACATGCCGTCAGACAATGATCGATGGCTGCCGGTGTTGAACCCCAGTCCTCATGCAGTTTCATACCGCAGGCTCCCGCTAAGATCTGCTCCTCCACAGTTGCAACATTCGCGGAGTTTCCTTTTCCGAGATAGCCGATATTCATCGGAAGTTCTTCGGCTGCTTCGATCATTTTTTCAATATAAAATTTTCCCGGTGTACAGGTTGTCGCATTTGTTCCGTCCGCCGGTCCTGTACCACCGCCGATCATCGTGGTGATTCCGCTGTAAAGTGCTGTTTCCACCTGGGTCGGACTGATAAAATGAATATGTGTATCCATTCCTCCGGCTGTCACGATCAGTCCTTCTCCGGCAATGACTTCCGTACCGGCCCCAATGATCAGATTCGGATCTACACCATCCATGATCATCGGATTTCCTGCTTTTCCGATTCCGCAGATCTTTCCATCCTTGATTCCAATATCCGCTTTTACGATTCCCCAGTAATCTACGATCACTGCGCTTGTGATCACGGTATCCGGGCACTGTACATCCGGCACTTTACAGGACTGTCCCATACCGTCACGCAGGGATTTTCCACCACCGAATTTTGCTTCCTCGCCATAGGTCGCATAATCTTTTTCTACTTCGATCACCAGAGATGTATCTGCCAGACGAATCCGGTCACCTGTGGTTGCTCCGTACATATCTGCATATTTTGCTCTGCTTATTTTATTCATCGGCTTCTACCCCCTTAAATCCATTTTCCTGTGCCCGTTTCAATGCCTGTGTCTTTACATTCGGGTCATCAAAACTGCCCTGTGTCAGATCATTTAATCCATATCCTTCCCGGGTACCACCAATCTGCACCAAGTTGACCCGTTTCGTCTCTCCCGGCTCAAAACGAACCGCTGTACCAGCCGGAATATCCAGACGCATCCCAAACGCCAGATTTCGATTGAATTCCAAAGCCTTGTTTACCTCAAAGAAATGGAAATGCGAGCCTACCTGAATCGGTCGGTCTGCTGTGTTTGTGACCTGAATCTGTGCGGTATCTTTTCCCTCGTTTAAGGCAATATCGCCTTCCTCTGTCAGAATCTCACCCGGATTTAACGCACCATTTCCTGCGATCGGCTCATGAACGGTTACCAATTTTGTCCCATCCGGAAACGTCGCCTCCAACTGAATTTCATGAATCATCTCCGGAACTCCTTCCATCACATCCTCTGCGGTAAGCATCTGGGTGCCCATCTGCATCAGTTCCGTCACGGTATGCCCGTCTCTGGCCAGCTCCAAAAGTTCGGAACTGATATAAGCGATCGCTTCCGGATAGTTCAATTTCACGCCGCGCTCTTTTCGTTCTTTTGCAAGCGTCCCTGCCAGATGCAGCATGAGTTTTTCTGTTTCTCTTGGTGTTAAATGCATACTGAAAACCTCCTGTATTTTTCTAAAAATCGTAGATTGCCACTGCAATTTCTTTGAAAAGCAAAAAAGGCCCCAAGTGAAACCTCATCGTTTCTCTTAAGACCTTTTCTTTTTTTCTAGTATACCATAATTTTCTTATTTTTTAAAGTCACTTTTTGCTGCCCCAGATACTTTCATTGTTTGTTCCGATCAAAGAAAATGTCATCACTTTTTCCTGATCGTCTGACTCTTTTTTCTGTTTAAAAAAGATTCCTTTATATGTCACACCGTTCACTTGCATCTGGCAAAAATAAGTTCCGTCGGTATACGACCAGTTTCCAGAGACATCGCCACTGATCGTTCCGTCTTCGTTTAATGTGATCTGTTTTGTCTGAAGCATTCCGACATTTTTTGTCTGTGCATCGGTTTCATGATTCACAAATTCATAGGTACCTGCCATCTCTTTTAACGAGTATCCATTCTCGGAAATCTTGCTTCCCAGATTTTCATAAACCGCTGTCACAGGCCACCCGTCTTCGTTTAAAAACTGCTGATGCACGCGCACCTCGTGAAATTCATATCCATCGTCAAACCGCGTGTGATAAACAAGATAGTGCTGTCCATCGTTATCAATAAATGCGGAATTGTGTCCACCCGATTTATAGCCTTGCGACAGACAGGAAAATTGGTAATTTCCAAACAATTTCACACCACGTTCTGCCTGATTTGTATCTTTGTCATACACGGCATTTCTTCCTGCTGCATCTTTATACGGTCCGTTTATATCTTTCGAACGATACAGACGCATGTGGTATCCGCCATCTGAAGTTAACCCGCCGTACGTCACATACAGCTCATAATAACCACTCTGCGCATCGTATCGAATGTACGGCGCTTCCCCGGATTTTCCAAACCCGCCTGCAATGTGTTTTCCAAAATAAGGATCCGTATCACCGCTGTTTTTTCCCGGATAGATCGGTTCTCCTGTCGCTGTATCCAGTTCTAATTGATAAATGCCTCCGGACCAGGAACCATACGTCATCCAGAGTTTCCCATCGGTATCAAACGTGATGTTCGGATCGATCGCATTCGGACAATACTGATTATTAAAGGAACCGTTACTGTTATACCAGTGTCTTCCCTGTTCTTGTATTTTTCCACTGTCGAGCAATTTTTGAACATTCGTGTGTGAAACAGAGGTATTGACTGTCCGGTATCCCAGATCCGACTCTGTCGTAATATAATTATCATTCGATGTAAATCCGGAATAGATCACCGTGTCCTGATACTGAAATGGACCTGTCACCGACTTTGAAACCGCATACCCAATGCAGGAACGGATATAAGTCGATGATGTACAGTAATAGAGCATATATGCCCCTTTACTTCCGTCATTCCAGACATAATTCGGATTATAGATCATATCCGGTGCCCAGACTGCGTAACCGCCTTTGCTGTCCTGATCGTTGAAACCTGCCCACGCAAACGATGGTGCCAGTGCATTTTCCAGACGTGTTTCTCTGGTACGTGAATCTGTTTTCTGTGCATCAATGAGTCTCCACTTCTGTCCTTCTCCACCCCAAAATTCATATTGACGAATGTCGCCGCCGGCATCTTTTGATTGATCCCAGACATCGAGTGCGGATTTTGTCTGACTTGCATTTGTCAAGATTGCGTAGCTTCCATCACTTTGCTTTTCCAATTTATATTTCTGCATTTCTCCGCCCCAGTACTCCCATTCCATAATGTTTGTACCGTTATCGGCTTTTCCGTTTTCTACATCGACACAACTGTTAAATCCGGATGCTCCTGTAAAAATATAATAATAACCGCCTCCAGCGGACACCAATTTAAACTGCTGCGCCTGGGAACCATTGTAACTCCACTGACGAATGTTTGTTCCGTTATCACCGGAACCATTGGTCACATCCAGATACAGATTGCTCAGGACACTCTGGATATAATACGTTCCTGTCAGATCATCTTCCCCGAGCGCATACAGGCTGGTATTTTCATACCCTTGGATTCCTTCCGGCTGCCAGTTACGCAAATCTTCACTGCTTGCCTGTGCCAGATGGGAACCGAAAATGTAGTAGCGTCCCGATTTCGGATCTAAAAAAACAGATGGATCATGTACAGAAACCCTTGTCGTTGTGGAGATTGAATCATCCTCTGACGGCTCTTGTGAAATACTTGGCTGATTGCTTGGTTCTTCACTCGGTTTACTTGCACTCTCGCTCGGCTT
>JBJENW010000331.1:37828-39395 GCA_051880395.1 Lachnospiraceae bacterium
TGGTTTTTCACTCGGTTTACTTCCACTGCTTAATCCTTCGCTCGGTTTTTCACTTGGTTTACTTCCACTGCTTAATCCTTCGCTCGGTTTTTCACTTGGTTTGCTTACACTGCTTGAACCTTCGCTCGGTTTTTCACTTGGTTTGCTTACACTGCTTGAACCCTCACTCGGTTTTTCACTTGGTCTGCTTCCACTGCTTGGTTTTTCACTCGGTTTACTTCCACTGCCTGAACCTTCGCTCGGTTTTTCACTTGGTTTGCTTGCGCTGCTTGAACTTTCACTCGGTTTGCTTGGTTTTTCGCCCGGTTTGCTTGCACTACTTGAACTTTCACTTGGTTTACTTGCACTACTTGGACTTTCACTTGGTTTGCTTGCACTACTCGGTTTACTTACACCACTCGGTTTACTTGCGCTACTCGGTTTACTTGCACTACTCGGTTTACTTCCCTCGCTTGAACTTTCACTCGGCTTACTTGTGCTTCCTGCGTTTTCATCCGGTCTGCTTCCACTACTTACTTCCTCGTTCGTTTTACTTCCACTGCTCGGTTTTTCGCTTGACCCACTTGCGTTACTCGGTTTTTCGCCTGATTCACTTCCCGATTCTTCACTTGGTTTCATACTCGGCTTACTGACTTCGCTTGGTTTCTCACTCGGTCTGCTGCCCGACTCTTCACTTGGAGTCACATCCGGTTTACTGACTTCGCTCGGTTTCTCACTTGGCTTTTGTTCCGACGGCTTTATTGACTGTGTTTTTTTCACGCAGACAGAAACTGTAACTTTTTTTCCACTTCCATCCTGTGCTGTCACAGTAATCGTCGCTTTTCCCACTGCTTTTGCAGTCAATTTTCCACTGGAAGAAACAGAAACAATTTTAGGAGCCGAACTCTGATACTTTACTTTCCGATTCGACGCATTCTCTGGCTTGACCACCGGCTGAAGCTTTTCGATTTTTCCTTTTTCCAGTGTAAGGTTCTTTTTCTCCACTGAAATTTTTGTCACCGGAATCCCAACAACGATCTGACAGGAAGCCTTTTTCTTCGTTCCTTTCACCTGCACTGTAATGATTGCTTTTCCGTTTTTCTTCGCCTTCACCACGCCCGATTGACTGACAGATGCCACCGACGCTTTACTGGTTTTCCATACCAGATTTTTTGTTGAAATTTTTGGTGCAGTCTTTACTTTCAACTGCAATTTTTTTCCCTTTTTTATCGTCCGCAGCTTTGGCGTGACCGTGATCGTTTTTACGCGCACTGACGCTCTCTGCACACACGCTTCGCCCTGCATCTGACGATTCCTTCCCGTTTCGCTTGCCAACACCCCTGCCGGAAGCTGTGTGCCCACAAGAGACACCGCCAAAAGAAGGGCTGCGCCTTTTTTTCGAAATGTTCTTCTATTTTGATTCATCATATTCTCCTTCCATTTTTATGTAAACATCATATCACGCTTTTTCTTCCTTGTCATCAGATAACATTTCTTTTTCAAAACTTGTTCATTCACCAAACCATTTACTCCTTATATGGGTGTAAGTGTTGCGACCACTACTTTATTGGCTACCCGAAAATTTATC
>JBJENW010000332.1:0-7036 GCA_051880395.1 Lachnospiraceae bacterium
TTATTCTCGGCGTATCCGGCGGCGGTAAATCCTTTGCGGCAAAGGGAGAGATTGAAAATATCATTCTTTCCTCCAATGCAGATGTTATTATCATCGACCCTGAGCGAGAGTATTCTCAGCTTGTAAAGGCACTCGGCGGTGAAATCATCAATATCTCCGCCACTTCGCCGAGTCATATCAATGCGATGGATATGAACAAGGAATACGGCGACGGTGCAAACCCGGTTATCCTGAAATCCGAGTTCATTATGTCCCTTTGTGAACAGCTTATCGGCGGCACAAACCTCGGAGCAAAGCAGAAATCTATCATCGACCGTTGTACGGCGAGCGTTTACCGAGACTATCAGCAGAGAGGATATACCGGTACTGTTCCTACCTTGCAGGATTTCCGTGCGGAGCTTTTGAAACAGGACGAACCGGAAGCAAAGGAAATCGCCCTTGCCATCGAGCTGTTTACACACGGCTCTTTGAATACCTTCGCAAAGCCTACCAATGTTGATACGGATAACCGACTAATCTGTTATGACATTCTTGACCTCGGCAAACAGCTTATGCCTATCGGTATGCTTGTCGTTCTCGACTCTATCCTGAACCGTATCACACAGAACCGTGCTAAAGGTAAGCAGACATTCATCTTCATTGATGAAATCTATCTTCTGTTCCAGCACGAATACTCCGCCAACTTCCTGTTTACTCTTTGGAAGCGTGTAAGAAAGTACGGCGCTTATGCCACCGGTATTACACAGAATGTGGACGACCTTTTGCAGAGCCATACGGCAAGAACTATGCTTGCAAACAGCGAGTTTTTGATTATGCTCAATCAGGCGTCAACCGACAGAATTGAGCTTGCCAAGCTCCTTAACATTTCCGACCTCCAGCTTTCGTATATCACGAATGTTGACGCAGGACACGGACTGATTAAGGTCGGCAGTTCGCTTGTGCCGTTTGCAAATAAGTTCCCGAAGAATACGAAGCTGTATAAGCTGATGACAACCAAACCGGGCGAGGGTGCATAACCCTTGCCCTATTCTGTAAATGAGAAAGGAAACACCTATGAAAAACAAAATCTATATTGCTATTATCTGTGCTTTCAGCATTGTATTTGCCGTCAGTTCAGGTTTTCTCATCAAGCACTATTACGACTCTGCAAAGCAGGCTGAGATGTACGACAATCTGATTGAGGTTGTGGAGACCGAGCCTGAAGAAACCCAAGAGCCGATGAACTACTCCGAAGAAAAGACCTTTATCCCGGAATATCAGGAGCTTTATCTGCAAAACAACGATATGGTCGGCTGGATTAAGGTTGAGGACACAAAAATCAATTATCCCGTTATGCAGTCAAAGGACAACCCGAACTTCTATCTGAAGCACGGCTTTGATAAAGCATACACCGACTACGGCTGTCCTTATGTTCAGGAAAACTGCGATATGGAACTGCCAAGCGACAATATCATTATCTACGGTCATCATATGAACGACGGCTCTATGTTCGCCGGTCTTATGAAATTCAAGGACAAGAGCTTTTGGGAAAAACACAAAACAGTGTCCTTTGATACGCTGACCGACCGACAGACCTATGAAGTGATTGCCGTGTTCAAAACCGTAGTATATACGGACAGTCCCGACAGCTTCAAATACTATCAGTTCGTCAATGCGGAAACTGACGAGGATTTCACAGCCTATGTTGAGAAGTGCAAGGAACTGTCACTTTACGATACGGGCGTAACCGCTGAATACGGCGACAAGCTCCTGACCCTTTCCACCTGTGAGTATTCCCGGACAAACGGCAGACTTGTTGTAGTGGCAAAGCTCATTAACGAATAACGCAACAGGTGGTTCAGCCTGCATAGGAAGGAGGGATTGTATGGCTGATATTAAAACGAAAGACAATGCAAAAGGTACGATACGAACCATAGATAAGGCTGCCGTTGCAACCCAACGAATGAAGCAGGCGTATATCGCAACAAAAGAAAAGGCGGAACGGTCGATAAATGCCAACAGCAGTTCAGCCGAGGAATATGCTTCCGATAAGCTGGAAAGCGGTATTGACGAGGTGGTTCACGATGGTGCTTATGCGTTTGACAAGGCGGGGCGAAAAGGACTTGAAACCACAAAAGAGAATATCCGCTCTTCAAAGGACAGTATTCAGCGTTTTAAGCAACAGAGAGCCGAGCAGTCTTTACGAAAACAGGCTTCGCATAACACAAGCTCTGCGATTAAGACTGTCGATAAGGCGGAAAAGACCATTAAGCAGTCGGCTGCTTCCTCCGGAAAGAAAACCATTAAGTTTGCCGGGAAAGAAGCAACAAAAACCGCACAGAAATCGGTTAAGACGGCTGAGCAGACTGCAAAGACAGCGATAAAGACAAGCCAGCAAGCGGCGAAGGCGGCACAGAAAACAGCTCAGGCGACGGTTAAGGCTTCGCAGAAAGCGGCACAGGCGGCAAAAGCTACTGCAAAAGCAACAGCCGCTACGATTAAAGCCGCAGCCAAAGCCACCGTTGCCGCAGTAAAAGCAATCATAGCGGCGGTAAAAGGTCTTATTGCCGCTATCGCTGCCGGCGGTTGGGTTGCGGTGGTGGTTATTATTGTCCTATGCCTTGTTGCTCTGATTGCGGGTTCAGTGTTTGGTATCTTCTTTTCGGGAGAGGATTCCGGCACGGGAATGTCAATGCAGACAGTCGTTCAGGAAATCAATCAGGAATATGATGACCGGTTGGAGCAGGAAAAGAACTCCGTAAGCTATGATGTCCTTGAAATGAGTGGAAGTCGAGCAGTATGGAAGGAAGTTCTTGCGGTCTATTCCGTCAAAGTGA
The DNA here is from genome assembly GCA_051880395.1 of Lachnospiraceae bacterium. Lineage (GTDB taxonomy): Bacteria > Bacillota > Clostridia > Lachnospirales > Lachnospiraceae > JBJENW01. Next base: position 2,817 of record JBJENW010000332.1, read on the forward strand.
ATACCGACCCCGATAATCCGATGGAGGTTGCTACGGTTGACGAAACCAAGAAGCAGCTACTGTCGGATATTTTTTGGGAAATGAACGATATTTCTTCCCGAACGGAAACGAAAACTCATACCGAAATCGAGGAAAGCGACGACGGACACGGAAATATCGTACAGACCGAAACCACAGTAACCGAAACTTTCCTGTATATCACGGTATCACACAAGACCGTAGATGAAATGGCGGCTATGTACGGCTTTAATCAAGAGCAGAAAGACTATCTCGCCGAGCTTTTGCGAGACGATAACAACCAGCTATGGTCACAGGTGCTTTACGGTATCGGATACAGCGACGACCAAATCGTAACGGTTGCCTTGTCTCAGGTAGGTAATGTAGGCGGTCAGCCTTACTGGTCTTGGTACGGATTTGACTCCCGTGTAGAGTGGTGTGCCTGCTTTGTTTCTTGGTGTGCCAATGAGTGCGGATATATCGACGCCGGTATTATTCCGAAGTATGCCGGTTGTGTAAACGGCGTACAATGGTTCAGAGACCGAGGACAATGGGCAGACGGTTCGTATGAGCCTTCACCCGGTACAATCATCTTCTTTGACTGGGAGGGCGACGGTGTGACAGACCACACCGGTATTGTTCAGAAATGCGAAAACGGTACAGTCTATACCGTTGAGGGCAACTCAGGCGATACTTGCAGAACCAAAACATACCCTGTCGGAAGTTCAGTTATCTACGGATACGGTATTCCGGCATATTAAAAAAGACGGCAGAGCTGACGGTTTTACTGTTCGGCTCTGCCGTGATTTTTGTTTTGAGTCAAACTTGAGTTTCCGCAAATTGTAATTCCAAAATGAATATAGTCTCCCAAAGTGCCAATCTGCCCGATTTTTGAAAAAATACAGAGTAGCAGTTTTATGAATAGAGGCACTTTAATAAGCCCCGCCGGAACCGGACTTTGGGAGGCATATTCTTTGATACCCATAGGGTACGATGTCTATTCAAACAGCCAGCTTAAGACAAAGTTGACGGTATGCAGGACGTTTTGTCCTGAACCAGAGCCTGACGCCTTCTTTTGCATACGACAGTATGCCGAAGATGCCCTTTGCCAGCCGATAATAGCAGAATGATATTTTTCTCTTGACCGGATCTGCGGTCTGTATGATTGCAACTTTTAGAGCATTTGTTTCTGATTTCATAGAAATATGCCCCAGAAATGCCATGCACAAAGTAAGATAAAAATTTAAAGCATTGATTGCCTTCAGTTTCCGTACCCGAAAGTTTTCAAACTGGAACATCTGCTTTTTACAGCGGAAATATTCTTCGATTTTCCATCTGGAAAAGTAAAGCTTAGCAACCTTTATCACATCATCTTTGGATCTGATTTCCCTGTTTGTTGCAAGCATCATGGGATGTTCCGTAATCCCATAGACAAGGACAAGATAAATATCTTTCCTGGAAGCAGTGATCTGCACTTTTACATGGGAAAGATAAGCATCATGCCTTTTGCCTTTGTAAAACAGAGGGAGTTTTACCTTACCTTTCCTGCGATTACGCAGTTCTGTAGCAAATACCCATTGATTGTGATATAGGAGTTTACGCTTTGCAGTCAGACGAATAATATAATCCTGCTCCATGGAATCCAGCTTCAAAAACATCTTATTATCATCATAGCCTCGATCCATGACAAAGGTTGCTTTTTCGAATAAAGCAGCTGCACGTTCCATGGCAGAGAACGTGATATTGTTTATGGAAGTAAAATCCTTCTCTGAAGAAGAATGAATTTCTGAAAAGATACTGACCGGATGGTTACTGTTCGTAAGCACAGTTGCTTCCGTCACATGATATCCTTTTTTATAAACATTTTTTGTGACAGTGCTTTCGGAACCATCGCGCACCCAGCCGAGGGATTCAAATTTATAACCGTCAGGTTTTACAATATCGCTGTCATCGATAAAGATGACGGGATGGCTGGGACACCATTTTCTGACTTGCGTCAGATAAGCCTTAAGAGCAGCTTTCGGAGTCCCCTTTGCCAGATGCCTGGAAAGGCGGTCAACGCTATTGATTTTTTTGGAAGGCTCATGTAATTGATCAACGATATCGGTGAGCAGACAGCTTCCGGAAGCAAGGATACCGTAATTCATGTCAGCAACGAACTTTCTTTCGGGCTTCGACAGGTTTTTGGAAATTTTGTTGGAAAAAGATAAAATTTCTCTTTTCATTTGATACGTATTTGATGTAAAATTAACCACAGGGAATCCTCCTTCTTTTTGTTTAGTATGGTTTTGTTGTGGTGACTTAATTTTACATCAAAAAGGAATAGGATTCCTTATATTTTGGACATTTTTTGAAAGTTGTGTATAATCAATCCAACGGTTTTGGAGTTTGGTGGATAGGACTGCGGAAACTCAAGGAGTCAAATTATAGAAAAAGTCATAAATAGATGCTATAATGAATAAATGAGTTGATACTGTAGGAGATGTATTATGGAGCCGGAACTTTTTCTCTTGGAAATGGCTGAAACAGAGGAATGTAAAAGCATTACATACAAGCGTTTAGCTATTCGTGAATTTATGGGATTATATTTTTCACAAAAAAGGAAAATAGGACAGATTGACCCGTTCATGATTCCCTTCGGAGAGGTTATAAAAAACAACATTGAAGAATATGAAGTGAATATTGACGACCTTGTAAAATATATGATTGATAACGATAAATCAAATTGTGCTCTGTTCGCTGCAACAACTTGGTTCAAACCAAAAGCGGAACTGTCATCAGGAGCATATTATTCAGCCATTGCTAAATATAAAATAATAACTCCATTTGTAGAAGAAGTAGATCTCGATGCAGTCGCTCTAATGGTAGTATGTTTTGTATTCGATAACTTAACCCCAACCAAAATAGATATTAGGGAGTTCGTCAAAGAAGAAGTCTTTGCATATCCCACCAATCAGTACGGATTAACCAAAGTGAATGGTGCTGTGTTTAAGTTGGACGGACTTATTTTTGATGGAAAAGGTTATTATTATAATATCCTTACGAACAAAGCACCCGTAAATTCAATAGATACAATGGTAGGATTTGCAAGGATTATACACGATGAAACAAAAAATTGCGATATTCTGTACCGTTTGGATGAACGACTTTCTGTACCTGTGTCAGAATATTATGATTATACCGGTGCAGCGTTTGCAAAATTTCGTGGTCCGCAATTTAATTTTGATAGAAGCAATCTCAATGGAAAGAAAACCATTACTGTTCATATTGATGAAGAAACAATGGACAAACTGTTAATGGTAGTTAAGCAAGGAATCGACCAAAACACCGGAGAAGAATTTTGGCATATAGAGATTGAAACATTACCATACAGAGATTCGACAAATGGTTATGTCATCACAACATTTCTACACGGAATGTATTATCCTCATAAAGATGTATTTACACACATCGACTACACAAAGAATCAATATAGCGGCAATGTGTACTCACAGAAATATGCGGATAGTCAGAATGGTATTCCTGTTGACCAATATACAGAAACACGAGACTTGCACTATAAAATATGGTGTATTGAAAATGGCGAGTTTACAAGAGAGACTTGGTATAAGTTAATGATAATATCTTTATCTGAGTCGTATCAAAGATTATTAAATGAAATTTTGGCATAAGGCATAAATTAAGATAAAAAATAATTGTAAATGCGGCAGAGCGTAACAGATAAAACTGTTTGCCTGCCGTTTTTTATCAAATGTAAAATCGCACATTTGATATTATTCGAGATGATGGTTATGATATAAGAAAAAGATTAGAGGTGACTGATGTGAGTAAAACATATTTTGACCTACCATCCCGTTTGGAAAGAGATTTTGCAGAAATTGACAGTAAAATTGTAATGAATCTGTATGATACTAATAATGAATATGCTCAGTTGCAGCAACAGATTTCTGACTTAACGAAAAAGTATCCTTTTATAGAAAATGTTATAGAGGGAGAGGGTGAAATCCATATTTCTAATGATGAACACGAAGTTCTTGTTCAGTATTTTAAGTTGAACCGAAAATTGAGCGATATGGAACGTCTGCATATTTATTTTTGCGGACACACAGATGCAGTTGCTTATCTTAAAAAAATCAAAGCAATATAATGAAGAAAGGGCACGGTGTAAGGGTACGAAAAATAAACTGTGTAAATGCAAAATCCCTTGAATTTTTGACAATACT
>JBJENW010000333.1:0-6982 GCA_051880395.1 Lachnospiraceae bacterium
CATTCTCCTCAGCATCCGAATAATCAGTAACCAAATATACCTGCCGGTCATGCCCTACTGCCGCTGCGCGGCTGCATGACCGGCCTCTCACATTATTCCCACTCGAGTGCCAGACCTTAATTTCTCATGATAATACGCATTAAAAATGCGGTTTTTGTCCAAATATTCCACACATTTCACGCTTTACAGAGAGTCTTTACGAATTCTGTAGCCATTTTGTAGCCATAGCAATAGTAGCAACCTCCGCTGGCCGATTCACCTCAAAGCCACTCGGCACTATTTATTTCAAATAATACACGGAGGTTAGCACTATGGAAAAATACATCTACGATAACAGCAACGGTCTTTGGTATGAACTGCATGGAGATTATTATCTGCCATGCCTGGTCGTCCCGGAGGAAGAAGTTCACACCATCGGTATCTGGGGCAGAAAGCACCAGCAATACCTTAGAGAGCATCGTCCTATGGTCTATACCGACCTCGTTCTCAGCGGTAAGCTGTACGGCTATCTCGCTGACATTGATACTCAGGCTCGATCCAAGCTCGATCTGCTCGTAACGCAGCTGGCAGAAAAAGAGGGCATCAATGAGCTTCTGAAAGCACAGAATCAGCTCGCATGGGTCAGAGCCATGAACAACATCCGCAACCGTGCAGAAGAAATCGTCCTCAAAGAACTGATCTATGGGGAGGATGCGGTATGAGAATCCTTGAAGAATTCTGGTATGGCAATATCGAGCCGACCGAGTACGATACATCTTCCTGCAAGGAATACAAGAAATTACTGGAGCTGATTTGCAGGAACGAAGAAAAGCTCCAAGCCACCATGACGGACGAACAGAAAGAACTGTTCTACCGCTACACAGATGTCGTTCGTGAGTATCAGACCATGGCAGATTGCCTGCTGTTCCAGAGCAGCTTTAAGCTGGGCGCCAGAATGATGCTGGAGGTCATGGAAGAATAACAATAGCGACGATCAGCCGGGTAGTGATGAGCTGCTCGGCTGATTTAGCATAGGATCATTTATCGAAATATGAGAATATACGGTTAAAAAGTGCTTCAAAATTTGATTTGCACTCTTCTCCAACCTGATAGCCACCAGACTCGATAGCATTACTCATCAATTTGGCCATCAACGGTTTTCCAATAGTACTTGACGTATTGGTTTCAGCGCAATACCTGTCAATTTCCTCTCGGGTAACAACATCCTCAATCATGTACGGAGAATCCTTATAGGTTTTCTTATCAACATCTTCTTGCGAAACGTCTGCAAGATAACAATACTGACCTTTATACTCAAACATCATGTCTTTTCTCAGGTATTCGCCGCCTGTTTTGACACCCGCAGCATCGTAGTCGAACACAGCTATGTAACGGCAGCCCCAACCATGAAGAATAGAACATATATTGATGCAATTTGATGCGCCAACGGAAGGTAGAATCGCATATCGTTCAGTATCAATCCCTAACACTTTAGCCATTGTACACAAATAGATATAATCGCTCATGCCCTCAGTAACAATGTTCAACTTATCTTTAGCGGGTCCAAAGGTGTCGTTGAGGTTCATTCCAATGGCACTTATGATTGGTGCCAAAGTATCCTGTTGACTATCTGGTGATATTCTTGCATCGTATGCAGTTTTGTAAATATGCGTGAACCCCTCCGTGTTTTTCACTACAGCACGAATACGATGAACCCCATCTGTTTGCAAATCAAGCATATAGGGTGAATGTGTTGTATATACTACCTGATTTCCTTTTTCAGATAAATGTTGGAATAGAGACAACAGTTCTCTCTGAGCATTAACGTGCAGAGAAGTTCCTGGCTCATCCAGCAAATACACAACATTTCTCTCAGCAATATCATTGGCTTGCGCATCAATAAAGGTTTCCAGATACCACTTCAGACCATTGCTGCGTTCTGAGAGCATCAATGCTTCACCATCTTCTGATTGAACAACAAAGGACACAACACCTGCATTGAATCCCAAATCAAGAGTAATAGTTTCGGTCTGATAAAAACTGTGAAATGGTGTGTTGATTTTATCATTGACCAGTCTATTGATTCTTCTGCGTAATGTTTCCTGTTTAGGAGAAGATCCAGAACGAACTGCCGTAATAAAGTCTTCAGAGGGGATTCCGATCAACTTAACAAAATCATATAATAGACTATTGGGAGCAACCGCCGGGCCTCTTAGTTCCTTTTCTACATCTTCTAATTTGTACGATGTATTTAAGTGCTTGTCCGCTTTTCTATAGAAAAACACTGGAAGCATACAAGATATAGCAAACCATGCATCACGTGCACGACCTAACTTTTCTTCAAACTCTTCTCTGTGATCTGTTGGGATTTTTGAAACCCTTGCATGGAGAAACTCCAACGCAATCATTCTGCGATACAAATCAAGATTTTCTCTTTGAAGGAATTCTTGCTTATAGAACCTATAACTGGTCAATTCTTGATCTTTCAGTTGCATAGGATTCGCATTGATCTCATCCAAAAATTTGACAACTGTTTCAAACTCAGGCCATACTTCCTGCAAATAATAATCAAAGAATCCACCAGATATCGTGCAATGCTCTTTGGATATTTCCACCAGCGTGTCCGAACAGATTCCCTCTGCAGTTTCTTGAACATCGGGCTTCAATATAATGGTATATTTGTTTTCTGTTCCGGAAGCACCATTTCTGTTTACAACCTCTGCCGCAAATGCTGCAGCATTTGCTTTGAGAAAATTTATTCTGGATAATCCATCGAGAACATTGCTTTTTCCGCTTTCATTTTTACCAATAATCGCTGTTACTTTCGGTTCTAAAATGATCTCGGATTCAGCATAATCTCCGATAGATTTAAAATTAGTGAGTTTAACTGAATGAATGTACATAATTCACCCCCTTATTATGCTGATAAATTATCTACGATTTGAAGTTTGATGAATATCTCTTTAATTTTTTCTCTATATTCATCAATAGTCATTCGGCTACTGCTAAATTCAGCATCGATTTCTTGGCACGCTTCAGCAACCTGATCCTGAATGGGTTTTGGCGGTATCGGCAGCTTAACTTCTTCGATACGATCAATTGAAGCTCGATTAGTTCTGGAAAACATATACTGCTGACCAACTATATCAAGGGCCATGGCCAAGTAATACGTGTTAATTTCTTCGGTCTTTACACGCAACACACCACAGTGATCTGTTGGATAAAATTTGTTGTTTTCAGGCATGTATCTTACCATCCAGTCACCGTCTATTCCCCACAGTACAGATGCAACACTGAAATCGGAAATCAACAACTTGCTTACCATACCAAAAGGTTCACGCACATTAGCACTAAATACAGGAATATCGCCATTTTCGTCTGTTTCAGTGCCAAGGACTCGCCTTCCGATAGATATACTAAAGCGATCCTTATCACTCAGGCTCACAAGAGGATACTGGCTTTCTAATGTACTAAATGACGTAACTGCCGTCTTGATTGCTTTGTTAAACGACACTCTCGCAAAATTAAGCATATCACAGGTTTTTACAATGCTTGCATATTCCCTTGCCTCGCCTTCTATAGAAGGCAAAATCCCAGCGTATGCCTGTCGTACAAGGTGTGCCAACGTATTCTCTGCTTTTCGATTATCATCGCAGTACATTTTGCCACCCGGGGACACTATTTGAATACCTTCAGCACCTTTTCTATTAGACCAATCATAGCCCAAGAACTCTTTCTGTTTTGCATTATCAGACGGAGCAGTGATGATTACAGTATTCTGCTTATAAGTCATAGCAAAATAGAAGATTTTCTCTTTTTCGCAAGCCTTAACAAACAAATGGAAGCGGCGCTTCAGCTCATCCTTTTGCTCTTGTTTTTCTAAGCGTTTAAATGCTTTAGTTTTTAGCAAATTTTTGATTTCAGTAGAATCAACGAACGAATCTACATACATTTTAAAGTATTCTATTTGGGAATACTCCTCTACATCGTTTAATTCAGATACAAACTTTTGATAATCTTCAGAAGAAACCCCAATGTGTGTAAGATAGCCATTATATATTGCTTGATCTTCCCACTCGGTTAATTCTTCACCACGCATGATAGAAGTTACGCTGTCGGTCACCAAATCCATTCTTTTGGGCGGTTCACTATATTTCTCGAGGAACATTATTACAGTATTATTGCCGGTTGCACCAAATGTTTTGTTTCCCAACTGGACAATTGCTCTAATCTTAAAATATTTCAGAATATGCTCTCTCGCTCCAACATAGCTTCCAGAGTCTTTGGTCAACAAAGTTGCAGGCAAAATGACTGCAGCAATACCCTTAGGCTTTAACAACTGAGCGATTCTTTCGACAAAAAGAACCTCTATCTCGCTTCCGGTATTACTGATTCTGTCCAGTAACTCGAAGCTATTATTTTTAACTTGCAGATGAGATTTAAATGCAGCTACTGAATATGGTGGATTGGCAACCAAAATGTCAAAACTGTTACTTTCAATCTGTTTATCGGTAGAGTTCTCCAAACCGTCTCCGAAGATAATGTTTCCTTCGCCAGCGCCGTTCATAAACAGCGAAATTTTAGAAACACGAGCAAGTCTATAGTCTTTCTCAATACCATAAATCGAGTTTCTAACCCAAGAATTATCATCAGTAGAACCAACAGCTGCATTGATTGCCTCCACTGCTTCTGTTAGGAAATGACCTGCACCACAAGCGTAATCAATTACTTTGGGGTAAGTAACACCTTTCTCAGAATGAGTAATCGTCTCTAACGGCAAGCAATCCCAAACAAAACGTGTTATAGGCATTGGAGTAAAAAATTGGCCTTCATTTTGCTTAAAGCCCTTGTTTAACAATTGCTCAAACAGATCTCCCAGAAATTGATGCTTGGATGGGTACACAATTCTGTATTTTTCAAAGAGCTGAACTACTTCTACAAGGATTTTGCCGTTTTGGTAGAATAATTCTTCGTTATGAACATCCTTAAAAGAAAAATCATTATTTGAGTAAAACTTCAGAATGCGAATTTTCTCTTTCAGATCTTCGATTGCTTTTTCTCGCTGACGTCCCGTGTATGTAGTGAAAAGCCATTCTGGATAATTGGCCGGAACATAGAAAATCTGCTCTCGCATAAACTTTTCCATACCCTCTTGATGCAACCTTTGCAAACGATCCTGAAGGGTCTCATATGTATCCGTGCCCTGCTTATATTGAAACTCAACTACATCATTTTCTCCTTTTGTGCTTTCATCTACCAGTTTGCAAATAAATAAAGCGACAAGACGATTGAATGCATTTTCTTTATCACTCACATTATTATGACGCAGTATTTCTTCAAAGCGATTAACAATCTTATCTTCAGGTGTAAAATCTCTAAGATCCTTTTTGTATAAAGGGCGGATTCCAACATCATAGGCCCTGGAATCCTCGGAGAAAATAAGATTCTCATACACTTGTGAAGCATAAGTTTCTTTCCAGGCATTATACTTTTCTGGTGCAGTATGAGCTTTTGAGAAAAGAAGTATACTTGTATCTTTTTTAGCTAACGCAACAATATTGGGGTCATCGGAACAGTTTACAGTAGGAGCTTTATAGGTAATCACACCATCTTTATAATCCGAGGTATATAATACAAGCCATTTTGTAGATTGCTCCTGTTGCCAATACGAAAAAAGCTGTCCTCCATCACTTAATGTATCTTTGAATGCTTTATCAAATTCTTGTCCTGCAGTTTTACACTCGACAATAAACAGCATTGATCCATTGGGTGCCGTTACGCAAATATCTGCTCGACCACTTTTTGCATCATGCCCTAAATGCCATTCCTTTTCAAGTTCAATATGCTCGGGACGATAGCCTTTTTCTAATAATCGATTTACGCATTCAAAAACAACAAAGTTTTCTGCTTGATCGAAGTCATCATTACGTTCCCGACCTTTGATTACTTCTGGATATATTAGTTTCTTTTGGCTAAAATCAACACGTAACACACAAGGATATTGGGAATACACCTTTTCATACACGTCTTGATTTTGTACAAAGCCTATTGCTTTTAATACACTTTCAAAATTATCTGTAGTAATCACTCATTGGCCCTCCTTTTCCTGAGGTACAAATTCCAGTATATCATCCACACCGCAATTCAAAGCCATGCAAATTTTTTCGATACTTTCAATAGAGACGTATTCATCACGTTTGAGCCTTGTAATGATATTTGCGCTGATTCCAGCTAAATCTTTTAATTGAGCGTTTGTGATTTTTCGATCTATCATTAAATGAAACAACTTATCATAACGAATAGCCATATCACACCTCCTGTTTAGCGTTTATAATATCACAAAATCGTGATTTTTTCAAGGTTTGGAACAACAAAGAATTAGCCCTCCGGTTTGGAGGGCTATAGTCATCTATTAACATCTATTTTAGATACTTTCTCCCGATGTCTTGAAAAGTAAGACCACAGATTATTATGGGAAATCACATCTTCATAGCTGCGGAGCTTATTGCGGAGTTCACCGTTTTCCTGCTCCAGTTCTGCCGCACGAAGCCGACCACGAACAGACTTGTATTCTGCCAGTTCCTTGGTAGCCGCATCCAATTTTGCTTTCAAATCTGTTATAGTGTCCTTTAGTTCGGCAATGGTTTTCTTGGCTTCCTTCAGGAGCTTTTTCAGTTTGCCTTCCTGCTTTTCCTGCACCACATATTTCTGTGCCGCTGTGACCAGCGTTTGGTAGTCCTCACGCTCTACAGCCACTTTGGATGTCAGCGGCAGGGGCTTAGCCTCGATCTGCTCCACAGCCTTGATAGAAACCTGTTGTTGCTGGACACGCTCAATAGTCTGTTCCAGTTCCGCAAGTTCCTCTTTGCGCTTCTCACGCTTAAATTCCAGAACACTGAGATGTTCCTTGTGTTCTCCTTTCTGCTCCCATTCGATGCCATGTTCCAACATCATCTCTGTTTTATTTTCTTCCCCATACATACAGAAGTGCTGATTTCTTTAT
>JBJENW010000334.1:0-6901 GCA_051880395.1 Lachnospiraceae bacterium
AAGACATTGGGTCACAATGCAGTCCGTCCATATAGAATTCTTCTCTCAACAGTTTTCTGCCGGAATCATCCAGAACCGGTTTTCCTGTTTTTTCGTTGTGTTGGAAAAGCAGATATTCCAGTGCATCGGAATAATTCGCATTTCTGCTTTTAATGTGTTTGATTATGGCCATGCAATTCACCTGCCATTCGTAATACTTCTTTTCTTAAAGAAAATAGATCAGAGATACACTGCCGGATCTCATCTTTCATTTCCGCAGAGCTTGCTCCGCCAGTGTTAAAATATCTGGCAATCTGATTAAGGTTTGATCCAATTTTTCCATATTCATTGACAAGACGCCGGAGTTCTTCCATGTCAGCTACGATTTCATAATGAAATTGAATATCCTTTTCCAAGAATGATTTCCTTAAAAATTCTGAGCGCGATAAACCAACAATTTCTGCTGAATGATCTAATAGTTCCAATTCGGAATCTGTAAGTTTCAATGAAATAATATTCTTGTGACGAAGATTTTCCGGTTTTTTCTTACGTGGCATGCTCCTCCTTTTCTGAAAAAATGAATTATTCCACATTGTGGATTCACAGAATTAAATCAGCTGTCCCTTCTGATATAATTCGTGCTGCGACCACTTTTGTGGAAGCCAATTGACATCAAAGATGTCTAAATCGAGGGCATGGGGGCGCTGCAGGTCCAGTGGACCTGCGTTTAGCGCGGACCGTAGTGGAACGAAGACCGTAATCCCCATCAAGACTGCATCCCCGAAAGTAATAGAAAATCCAGTAAATGGATTTTGGTATTACCGGGGTGGATCTTGCTCTTAGAAAAAGAACCTCTCACTTATATGGGAAAAGAGAGCCCCTTATACAACATGGAAATGAAAAAACCTCGCTATGAAAAGAGATAATATGATTTGGAGGAATGATAGATGTTAAAACTAATAATGAAAATATGTGATTGATAAGAAAAAAGAAATGAAACATGCCCAATCAGTTCTCAATACAATTTACAGAAATGGGCGTAGAGAATATTTATGCCCGCAATAATTTTATAAATGTAATAAAATGATTCAGATAATAAAAAAAACACACGTTTGTTTTTTATGATGCGATAAAAAATCCCGCCTGTCAGATACCTAACAGGCGGGGGAAATGCGAATGTGATTATTCGCTTAATTTTATATTACCTAGCAGAACGCTTTCTCTTTTTGCTTACGACCATCGTTACGATCAGTGCGCCGCCGCTGACAAGGAGAACTGCAATCCACAAAACCATATGGCTGTTATCTCCGGTCTGTGGAGAATTCGAAGCTTTAGCTACTGCTGATTTTGCATTCACGGTAAATGTAGTTTCTGCAGTTCCGCTTTTTGATACAATACCGATTGTATGCTTTCCTGCAGAAAGTGTTGCTACATAGTCAGCCTTTAGGGTGACAATCGTACTGCCTTCCTTCACGGTATAATTCTTCGCATCAAGGGTTTTTCCGTCAAGCTCAACCCGGATAAAATCGCTGTACGCCGCATTGGATGTGAAAGACAATGCCTTCTTTTCTCCTTCTGCTACGCTCTGTCCTTTACCCTTAATGATTTCAGGTGGGAGCTTCTGGATTACTGTATCTTCAAGACTGATTTCATTTGTGCCTTTTTCGTCAGCAAAGAGCCTGCCACAGTCCAGGCACTTCCAGTACTCAATATTTCCTTCTTCGGTTACAGTTGCGTCCTTGGCAGGAATGTTTTCAAGATCATGGTCTAATAAATCGCCATATTCGTTTTTGCAATACTCGCAGATAGCTTTTCTTGTGCAGGTAGCCTCGCCACCTGTATGCGTGGAAAGCGTTTCACGACATATATCACAAATATGGTCTTTTGGGTTTTCATCAATACCTATATGATCGGAAAGCATTTCACCACATATATCGCAAATATGGTCTTTCGGGTTTTTATCAGTATGATCGTCAATACTATCAAACTGATAGGTCAGTAACGGTGAAGCATCCTTACCTATTCTCTGACAAAAACGGACATCCGAACTTGCATTTTGCAAAGCGGTGTCGAGCAGTTTGCATACAGTACTGTCTGCAAATTCTTCGTCTGACATTACATTGCAATCTGTTACAGTGGCTCTATCTAATCCACATACCACGTCTTTGTTCGTAAAGCAGCCGGTTATTGAGCCAGCGTGGTCATTGATTCCGCACACACCACCTGAATATTCACCACTGACTGTTCCGGTGTTGTAGCAGCCGGTTGTTGTACTACCCCAGTTATTTGTTCCGCACACGCCGCCGATAAGCCTATTGCCGCTGACTGTTCCGGTGTTGTAGCAGCCGGTTATTGTCGCTATGCCGCCAAAACCATTATATCCGCACACGCCGCCTATTCCATAATCACCGCTGACTGTTCCGGTGTTGTAACAGCCGGTTATTGTATCGCCGCCATGAGTTGATCCGCACACGCCGCCGACAGAGTCATCATTGCTGCTGACTGTTCCGGCATTGTAGCAGCCTGATATTGTACCGCCGTTACTTTTTCCACACACGCCGCCGACATTTTCACCATTACCGCTGACTGTTCCGGCATTGTAGCAGCCTGATATTGTACCGTTACTATATCCGCACACGCCGCCGACATACCAAGAGCCGTTGAAATATGAATCAATTACACCTACATTTTTGATTTCGCCGTTTTCTCCGAGCCAGCCAAATAAGCCTACCCTTCTTGTACTAACATTATTGAAATACAAGCCGCTGATTGTGTGACCCTGACCGTCAAATTTGCCGACATATTGTATGGAATCGTTTCCAATAGACGTCCAGCTTGTAAAGCTGCTTACGTCATCAGCAAGAGTACCGTCAGCTTTCAGCACACCTGTGTTGACAACAATATCCGCTGTCAGCACTGCGCTTGCGCTTGTGTTCTGTTCGGTACCGTCTGTCAGCGTCCCATTTACAAGTCCTGCAAACCAGTAAAGCTCTGCCGCTTTGCTGATCTGGTATACACCGTCTGTATCTGTTTGCGGTATTGTCGGAGTTATCTCATCCGCAAATACCGTTGCCGGTACGAGCATAAGTACCATACAAAGGGTAAGCACAATGCTCAAAATTCTTTTTTTCATTGAATCTTCCTCCCTAAGAGAATTTTTTTAATTAACTTTTTCTATAACAGTACCCTGTTTTGCTTTCGGGTTATATTTCATTATAAAGAGTTCAAGAGTTTCTTTGATTGTTTCTATCTGAGATTTCATATAGAACTCATCTTCAAACAGTGCGTAATGCACACAGGCTCTTATCAGAATGAAAATCAGCGGTGTCAGCTTTTCGTGGGGAATCCCCAGCTTTGGCTCTAAACTCTTTGCATATTCGGTATATCGTTCATCTACACCCTTAAAGAACTTCTGACCGTATTCTCTGTATTTCGGGTGAGTATAGACCTGATACATAAGTCTGTATTTCTTGCCGTGGTTTTTTGCCGTCCAATAGGGTATCTCGTCAATAAACCGCCATAAGTCCTTCACATCGGTGGGAGCTTTCGCCATAAACTCATCTTCCACCTTGCTCATACAGTATTCAGTTGATTTAACGATAAGGTCATCGAGATTGTCAAAATACTGATACAGGCTTCCACTACTGCAGCCGCAGGCTTTTGCAATCGCTTTTACTCCGACAGAGGTAAATCCATTCTCTGCATAGCAGTCAAAGCATGTTTTCATAATCTCGATTTCCTTATGCCTGCGGGCTTTTTCATTCACAGTACGCAATATCCTTCCTCCCCCTATCCCCAAATAGTTGGATGCCCGTTCATATTATACTGCTTTTGCTTTGCTATATCAAGTGGGAGTTGATATAATCATAGTTTTTCATGCGTAGGAATCTGCAAGGAGTTAAGGTTGTGCGTCCTTTATCTACTCTACTATCTATTTTTAACCATGATACTATCATGGAATAAGACAAGAAAATGAGAACATCACCCCTTCGTATAATTAAATTCATACGGAAGTTTCTTTTCGCCCGTTTTTCTCTTTTTTACATTTTTTTACCGAAACATGTTGTATAAGACCCTCTGAAACTTTGGATATATAGAGGGACATTTATTTGCCACCTCCAAAATAATGAAATGAGAGGTAATGACATATGGCAGAGAAAAGATGTTATACAGTAAAAGAGTTACAGGAGATCCTTGGAGTCAGCAGACCGACGGTCTATAACCTTCTGAAGAAAAATGAATTCCGGTGGATCCAGTTGGATGGCGGGAAGTACCGCATTTCCAAAAAGAGTTTTGATGACTGGCTGGATAAACTGCCGGAAGATTTTAAATGATTTCATGTTAAATTACAAATTTGACATCCTAAATATTTTTGAAAAAATGCGGTATGGTATGGGCAGAAGGAGGGAGACTTCATGAATCGGGAAGAAATGATAAATAAGGAAGACTATGACAGTCTGTTGAAAGAATTGGAAACAAACAGCCCATACAAAAGGCTGCCCTCTCCGGCAAAAAAGTGGATGAGTGTTTCGGAGATGGGAGAGCTTCTGGGACTTAAGAAAACGGACCGGTATTGGCTGGTACATAAGAATTATTTTGAGACAAAAGAGTTTGCCGGGAAAATGCGGATCAATATCGAGAGCTTTGAAAAATGGTACGCAAATCAGATCAAATACCACAAAGTCAATGGGGAAGAGCCGGGAAAGGAATTAAAAGAATGGTCCTATTCGATTCCGGAGCTGGCTGAGATGCTGGAGCTTACAGATGGTGTTGTTTATGACCTGATCAAGCGAAACAATATTGAGGTAGTGATTGTAGATTACTGGAAACGTGTGCCGAAAGAGGCATTCCGGAAATGGTATGATGGTCAATCTAGATACCGGACAAAGGAAGATAAAAAGAAGGATGCGGAAATGGAAGCTGCTACTCTCACTATGCCGGAGATGGCCAGACAGCTGGGAATTTCCAGAAAGCAGGTATATAGCATCCTGAATAAAAAGGAGTATAAGCACTTTTTTGAATATGTAGTGATTGCTGATCGAAAACGGATCACAAAGGAAAGTTTTCAAAAGTTTCTGGATGGACAGGATGAGTATCATCTGGATCCGGCAAATGACTATGAAGAACTTGCCTTAGAGGAAAATGTAGCACTTGCTGATTTCCGAAGAAAGAAACTGTCGCAGACCGGGCAGCGAGGCAGAAATGGGAATTTGAAATATCTTACACCGGATGAAGCAGCATTTATGGCAAAAGTGAGCCGGTCCATGATTACTGTCTGGTACAAAAGAGGATATTTTCCGGCTGTTAAGGTGGGCGCCAATGTTCGTATCAAACGCAAAGAGTTTGAAGAGTGGCTGAAAAAAAGAAATACAGGAAGGAGCTGTTAGATTATGGCATCAATCAGAGAAAGAAACGGAAAGTTTAATGTGATTTATTCCTATACTGATCCGGATGGGAAACGGAAGCAGAAATGGGAAACCTATTCTACAAAAGCAGAAGCAAAAAAGCGAAAGAAGGAAATTGAGTATAAGGAAGAAATGGGATCTATGGTGATTCCACAGTGTAAAACCATGAAGGAACTGCTGGAAGAATATGTTGCTCTTTATGGGAAAGATAACTGGGCATTGTCTACATATGATGGAAATGTATCCCTTATCAATAATTATATCCTTCCGATTATCGGAGATGTGAAACTGGCAGAGATCAATACCCGTTTTATTGAAAAGTATTACCAGAGACTATTAAAAACCCCAGCGGTGATCAATCCGATGATCGGTAAAAGAATGAATGAGTATGTATCGACCAGCACAATCCGGGACATTCATAAACTTCTTCGGAGCTGTTTTCAGCAGGCAATCAAGTGGGAACTGATGGAGAAAAATCCTTGTATTTATGCGACGGTTCCAAAGCATAAAACAAAGAAACGGGATATCTGGACTGCTGAAACTCTGATGTATGCCATGGAAGTATGTGAGGATGAACGGTTGAAGCTTGCCATGAATCTCTCATTCTCCTGTTCTCTTCGAATTAGTGAGCTTTTAGGACTTACATGGGACTGCGTCGATATTTCTGAAGAAGCAATTGAGGAGAACCGGGCCTATCTTTTCATTAATAAG
The DNA here is from genome assembly GCA_051880395.1 of Lachnospiraceae bacterium. Classification (GTDB taxonomy): domain Bacteria; phylum Bacillota; class Clostridia; order Lachnospirales; family Lachnospiraceae; genus JBJENW01. The sequence goes on from JBJENW010000334.1 coordinate 6,096, forward strand.
GAATCTCAGCGCGTGAGCAAGGCGGCCTTAAAGGAACTGGATGCAAAAGATGTCCTGCTTGTATTTCCGGAAAAGAGTAAAAAGAATAAGACGGTCCGTGTTCTGAAAACACCGAAGACAGACAGCAGTGTCCGAAAGGTATTCCTCCCTAAGAGTGTCGCAAAAATGCTGATTGAATGGAAGGAAAAACAGAATGAAACAAAAGAAATTCTGGGTGATGAATATCTGGATTATAACCTGGTCATGGCAAGTACTTTTGGACTTCCTCTGGGTGATGGTGCCATCAGAAAGCCATTGAATCAATTGATCAAGGAGCATAATCTCCCACCGGTGGTCTTCCACAGCCTGAGACACAGCAGTGTTACGTATAAGCTGAAACTGAATGGTGGAGATATCAAGGCAGTTCAGGGTGATTCCGGACATGCCCAGGTCAGCATGGTTACGGATGTATATTCTCATATCCTAGATGATGACCGGAAGAAAAATGCAGAATTGTTTGAAGAGGCATTTTACGAAAAGAAAAATCTGGATCCGCAGATGCACCCGAATACAGCAGAAAATACAGTGGCGGTTCCAGAAGGCGTGGATGCAGAACTGCTTGCAAAGGTTCTTTCCAATCCAGAGATGGCAGCACGGCTTACGTCACTGGCGAAAACGATGAAGTGAAAAATAGTGGAATTATAGTGGAAAAATTGGTTTTGTTAAAAGGAATTTAAAAAATATATCTCCATCATGCTAATTGATATCTCCGTCATTTGATGGTAAAATGATGGAGATAATATTAAAATGAAGGAGAATTCGATGAG
>JBJENW010000335.1:0-38748 GCA_051880395.1 Lachnospiraceae bacterium
TAAAAAATAGGCACTACACTAATTCAAAATGTCCTTGACAAAGGGTACAGTTTATACTGCCGTTCCTCTCTACAACGAATTTTTCCTTCCTCCTTTTCTCCCAAATAATCAAATACTATTTCGCCGTTCCTTTTTTTTGACATATCCATCATACAATTCCTCCTATCGCAATACCTTTCAATCTCAGCTATTTTCATTATTCAAAAAAGCCCAATAGCTTTATCGACACATTCCTTTTCTCTTTTTACACAAAAAAAATTCATTATCACTATTTCTATCTCGCATTAATCTTATCCACAACCACACAAACTTCGGGTCCCAGCACGTAAGAGCCGATTGCAGCCGATTATTATCTATACAGAATTCATCTGTTTTTTCCGTTTTTCCCACTCTTCCTCTTCTAGCCGGTCTATGATATTCTTCTCATTCGGTAAAAAATGATATTTCCCATTTCCCTTATAAATCTTAACCCCCGCTTCCCTCAAAATCTGAAGATCTCTCTGTCTGGTTCGTGCAGACTCGTACCAAAACATCGTTCTCCATTCTTTCACCCCTATCATGCCGCTTGTATCGAACCATCGCGGCAGCTCGTCCATCTTTTTTCTTAAACAGATCAAGCGTGTCAACTGTCTCAAATGTTTCTCGTAAATCGTTCGCGGTTGGTCGTTTATATGTTCTTCAAAAATCGGAATTGTATTTTTTTCTAATAATTCTTCGGCACGCTTTTCGCAGAGTTCCATTTCTTTTTTGTATTTGAAGTAGGTTCTCTCTGAAATATCTAGCTGTATTCCATAATCTTCCGGACCCATGTAACCTTCATATCGCAAGCGTTCAAATAAAATCATCTGCTTTGTTATTTTTCTTACTTTTTCCATCGCATACGCCCCTTTTCTTCTTCTGTATTGTAAATATCGACAAAACAAATAAATCTCTTACTACAAAATCTTCTCAAAAAATGCATACGAAAAAAATACTTGCCAACCGCAACCAATCTCTGTATAATAGCAGTGTTTGTATCATTTCTTGAGCACAAGGCAGTGGACGAAGCCGTAAAACGTGCGGAACACGGTCCGTGTCTGGGAGAATTTTTCAGAAAGAACCGAGCGGAGGTGAGCCATATGGTATTAACAGAATTCGATGAGGAAGCATTTGCAAAGACTATGCGGGAAGAAGGAATCGAAGAAAGCGAAGAAAAAAAGATAATCAAGCAAGTCTGCCAAAACATGCTAAAAGGAAGAAGTATTTCGGATATGGCCGATTTTCTGGGAGAAGATGAAACAGAAATCGCCAGAATCTACGAGATTGCAAAAGAACAACTGCCGGAATACGATGTAGATGATATTTTTCGAAAATTAAATACACCACATTTCTAAAAACAGAATGATTCCGTTGGCAGATACGATGTGAAGGCAGGCAGCTGCCAAAAAGATAACGTTTGGATAGAAAAACAGACCCGACAGAGCAGCTTCTTCTCTGTCGGGTCTATTTTGTTCCACATTTTTTCGGCAGCAAACTTTGTAGTTACATCATCCACTCCTCTATGACACAGGTATGATGCTTCTTCTCTTCCCCTTCTGCGTCATAGTTAATCCCAACCAGAAGAATCTTATCCCCATATCCCGACAATGCTCCCTGATATCTCTTTTCCTTAATCTGCCGAATGGCGGTATCTGCGGACTGATTGTATTTCAGTTCCACCACCATCGCCGGTCTCCATCCCGCATTGGCTCTTGGTTTGAATATAAAGTCTGCATACCCTTTGCCGGCTGGGTGCTCACGGATGATGTCATAATAGGCCGGGGCAGTAAAGTATGCCATGGTAAGAACACAGCTTAAGGAATTCTCATCATTGTAGGTTAAGACTGACGTATAGGTCTCGTGTGCCAGTTCAATGATTTCTGCAACTTTCTCTGCATTTTTATCTATGGTTGCCATAAGTAATTCATCACATCTTGATATCGCCCTTGAGATTTCACTCCACTCACCTGTCTTTAGCGCCATCTGAAATGATTTTGCAACCTCGTAGTTTGGAATATATGCACTCTTTCTATCTGCATCATATCCAAGATATCCCAAATGGATCAGCGCAGTTAATGCATCATCTTTCGAATGTATTTCGAACAGATCATTTTGGAAAGCATCCGTCTCAACCATGACTTTTCCACCGGCAAGCATGGTCATAACATCGTCTTTTAGTCCTTCATAATTCATGGTAATAAATGTGTTAATGGAGGCAAAGGATGATGTATTTTTCCAGTAAGAATCAAAATCTCTATCCATCATGGATTGAACCACCGAATTCGGATTATACATATGTTTTCCATCAATCAGATATCCATTGTACCATGCCTTAGCAGATTCAAAATCCATATCATATTCCTTACAAAGTTCTCTTACTTCCTCTTCTGTAAATCCATAATACTCTGTGATTGGCTTTGATTTTAACATGGTATATTCCCTGAAATTATTCAGTGCCGATTCATCCTGAATCTTCTTAATCGGCAAAATTCCCGTAATATATGCCAATGCCAGGAAAGATTTTGACTCTTCTGACTTAAATAGGGAGTGAAGGAATTGCAGATATTTATGCACTAATTCTTTATCATTACTGTTTCGGATGACACAATCCCATTCGTCGATAATAATAACGAAAGGAATATTTGAAATCCGATAAACATTCATAAGTACTGAATGAATCATTTTCGAATAATCTATCTTATCTTCATATACTTCCCGTATTTCATCGCAGATATATTCCACAATCTTCTCCACAATATTATCCTTATAGTAGTCCCAAAACGAGGATATATCAAGATGAATCACATTATACTTATTCATATACTTCTTAAAATCACTACTTTCCGCAATCTTAGTACCCTCAAAGAGCTTCGTGGAATCGCATCCAAGGCTGTAATATGCATCGATCATTCCCGCCGCATGGGATTTTCCAAAACGTCTGGCATGGCTTAGTGCAATGCAGTTTTTCGGCGTTCCTACGGATTCATTCAAGTACTCCAATAATCCTGTTTTATCTATATAAATTTTATAATTTCTATCTTTTCTAAAACTTTCATTGCTTGGATTAAAATATACGCCCATACTTTTTACCTCCAACTTAAAATCCGCTCTTATTCCATCCATTCCTCTATGACACAGGTATGATGCTTCTTATCTTCCCCTTCTGCGTCATAGTTAATTCCAACCAGAAGAATCTTATCCCCATATCCCGACAATGCTCCCTGATATCTCTTTTCCTTGATCTGCCGAATGGCGGTATCTGCGGACTGATTGTATTTCAGTTCCACCACCATCGCCGGTCTCCATCCTGCATTGGCTCTTGGTTTGAATATAAAGTCTGCATACCCTTTGCCGGCTGGGTGCTCACGGATGATGTCATAATATGCCGGGGCAGTAAAATATGCCATGGTAAGAACGCCGCTTAGGGAATTCTCATCGTTGTAGGTTAAAACCGATGTGTAGGTTTCGTGTGCCAGTTCAATTAATTCAGCCACTCTGTCTGCATTGCCATCAATGGTTTCATCTAACAATTCATCACAAATCGATATTGCCTTTGCGATCTCTTTCCATTCACCTGTCTGTAAGGCTGCCTCAAAGGCAGTTGCAACCTCATAGTTCGGAATAAATGCGCTCTTTCTATCTGCATCATATCCAAGATATCCCAAATGGATCAATGCTGTTAATGCCTCATCTTTTGATGACACTGTGGAAAAATCATTTTGAAAGGTATTTGTATTCACCCTGACTTTCCCTCCTGCGAGCATTTTCATAACATCATCTTTTAGTCCTGCATAGTTCATGGTAATATACGTATTAATAGAAGCAAAGGACGATGTATTTCTCCAGTAGGAATCAAATTTATGTCTGTCCATAGCCATAGACACAGAATTCGGATTATACATATGCTTCCCATCAATCAGATACCCATTGTACCAGGCCTTCGTTGACTCAAAATCCATATCATATTCCTTACAAAGTTCTCTTACTTCTTCCTCGGTAAATCCATAATACTCTGTGATCGGATAAGAATCCAGCATGGTATATTCCCTGAAATTATTCAGTGCCGATTCATCCTGAATCTTCTTAATCGGCAAAATTCCTGTAATATATGCCAATGCCAGGAAGGATTTTGACTCTTCTGACTTGAATAAGGAGTGAAGGAATTGCAGATATTTATGCACTAATTCTTTATCATGACTGTTTCGGATGACGCAATCCCATTCATCAATGATGATGACGAAAGGATTATTGGTTTTTTGATAAATTTCCATTAACACATAACTGATATTGTCCTGATCATCAAGCTCATCTCCAAAGGATTTTTTTAAATCTTTATATATATATTCCACGATCTTCTCTACAATATTATCCTTATAGAAGTCCCAAAACGAGGATATATCAAGATGAATCACATTATACTTGTTCATATACTTCTTAAAATCACTACTTTCCGCAATCTTGGTATCCTCAAAGAGCTTCGTGGAATCGCATCCAAGGCTGTAATATGCATCGATCATTCCTGCCGCATGGGATTTACCAAAACGTCTGGCATGGCTTAATGCGATACAGTTCTCTTCTGTGGATAATCTTTTATTCAGATATTTAATCAAACCAGTTTTATCAACAAAAATCTGGCTGTTTCTTGCCCGAGTAAAACTTTCATTACTTGGATTAAAATATACACCCATATCTTTTACCTCCAACTTAAAATCTGCTCTTATTCCATCCATTCCTCAATCACGCAAGTATGATGCTTCTTGTCTTCCCCTTCTGCGTCATAATTAATCCCAACCAGAAGAATCTTATCACCATATCCGGATAAGGCTCCCTGATATCTCTTTTCCTTAATTTGCTGAATTGCTGTGTCAGCCGATTTGTTATACTTTAACTCCACTACCATAGCCGGTCTTTTCCCTGCATTTGCTCTTGGGATAAACACAAAGTCTGCAAAACCTTTTCCGGCCGGCATCTCCCGAATGACATTATAATATCCCGGTGCGGTAAAATAAGCCATTGTAAGTACACAGCTTAGTGAATTTTCATCATTATATTTCAAAACGGAAGTATAGGTATCGTGGGCAAGCTCAATCAGTTCTGCCACTTTTTCTTCATCACCCGAAATGGTCGCTCTAAGCAGTTCATCGCATCTTGATATTGATTTTGCAATCTCCGTCCAGCTTCCTATATTCAGTGCTGCCTGATATGCCTTTGCCACTTCATAATTAGGAATATATGCACATCCCTCTTCATAGTCATATCCCAAATATCCCAAATGAATCAAAGCGGTGAGTGTATCATCCTTTGAAGCTATTGTGGATAAATCATTTTGAAACGTATCGGTATTTACCAGTACTTTACCACCGGCAAGCATGGTCATAATATCATCCTTTAGTCCTGCATAGTTCATGGTAATATACGTATTAATGGAGGCAAAGGAGGATGTGTTTTTCCAGTAGGAATCAAATTTATGTCTGTCCATAGCCATAGACACAGAATTCGGATTATACATATGCTTCCCATCAATCAGATACCCATTGTACCAGGCCTTCGTTGACTCAAAATCCATATCATATTCCTTACAAAGTTCTCTTACTTCTTCCTCGGTAAATCCATAATACTCTGTGATCGGATAAGAATCCAGCATGGTATATTCCCTGAAATTATTCAGTGCCGATTCATCCTGAATCTTCTTAATCGGCAAAATTCCCGTAATATATGCCAATGCCAGGAAGGATTTTGACTCTTCTGACTTGAATAAGGAGTGAAGGAATTGCAGATATTTATGCACTAATTCTTTATCATGACTGTTTCGGATGACGCAATCCCACTCATCAATGATAATAACGAAAGGAACATGTGAAATCCGATAAACATGCATAAATACGGAATGAATCATTTTTGAATAATCTATCTTATCTTCATATACTTCCTGTATTTCATCGCAGATATATTCCACAATCTTCTCTACAATATTATCCTTATAGTAGTCCCAAAACGAGGATATATCAAGATGAATCACATTATACTTATTCATATACTTCTTAAAATCACTACTTTCAGCAATCTTAGTATCCTCAAAGAGCTTCGTGGAATCGCATCCAAGGCTGTAATATGCATCGATCATTCCTGCCGCATGGGATTTACCAAAACGTCTGGCATGGCTTAATGCGATACAGTTCTCTTCTGTGGATAATCTTTTATTCAGATATTTAATCAAACCAGTTTTATCAACAAAAATCTGGCTGTTTCTTGCCCGAGTAAAACTTTCATTACTTGGATTAAAATATACGCCCATACCTTTTACCTCCAACAAAAAATCCGCTATACAAACTACCATTAGTATAGCGGATTCAGCGTTGATTTACAATCGTTTTCCGAAGCTTTCAATCTCCTCCATCCTCATGGGGCTTTTCGTGCAAAGCCCGACATTACGGTTTCCTGTCTTTGTCATCAACACTTCTTTCTCTGAATATCGTCTGTTTTGTTCCACATTTTTTCGACAGCAAACTTTGTAGTTACAACAGAAGCATTTTTTCACGGATGTTACTCTTCCAGTACGAACCGTGTGTAACTTATGCGTTTCTCTTTCTCTTAGTGGAAATGAAAACCAGTGTAATCGCAAAAATTGCAAGCGCATAACAAACGATCAGACCGGTCTGGCTCAGTATGGAATTTCGTAATTCTGATGACATCCTGCTCATTTCCCCGATCTGTTCATTGTTTTTTACGTACCAGTACGTTGGGAAAAATCTTGCTACTTTTTCTACTCCCTTTCCGAAGAATTCCTGTGGCACAAACACACCGCCAAAGAAACATAACGCAAGACCAACAATATTTACAATGCCATTCACACTTTCTTTATTTTTTGCTGCCATTCCCGTTAAAAATGCAACACTTAAACTGAATAACAGCATGGCAAACATATTTAACATAAAATACGGTAACCGCTTATCCGTTAAAATAGTGCCTTTTGATAGAATAAAATCAACAATCAGAACACAGACAAACAATATCGCACCAAACACGAAAATCCCTGCCGTTGTTCCGGCAACCCGTTCTTTTAGCGTGGTTGCACTGCATTCCGTACGGTCTTTGATTTCCTTTTCGTTCATTTTTAACAATACGGTTCCCACTCCGACGATTGCTACTGATAGAAACAGATACGGTACCAGAAGGAAGAATTTCGTATTGACATCGCCCTGTTTCTTATTCACAAAAGAAGCCATTTTTACATCGGCTTCATTTTCTTTTAATCCTTCCAGCATCTGCTGCGCTTCGGCAACCGAATAGCCGGATGCAATCAGACCGGTCAGCTTAGAAAGATACATATCAAGTTCCGATTCAAAGTACGATGCTTCAAAATATCCGGGAACTTTCATACAGGACAGTTCTTTTGGCGTTTTTGTACTTAAACTTTCCTCAAAACCTTTTGGAATGACCAGCACATAGTCTGTCTTTCTCCAGTAAAGTTCCTCCATGATTGTTTTTTTGTTATCTTTCATTTTCTTAAACGTATGACTCGCACCAAAGTAATCCTTCAGTGACTCTGTCATCGTCCCGGTATCGTGGTCAACGATGCCAATGGTGAGTTTTTCTGCGCTGAAGCTGGTGTTTTCATCGCTTTTTTGAGCCTGCACCAAAATTATGGCAATCGCCATAAATACACCGAGATAAATGGATATTACACCTATATATTTTTTCATAATTGTAAAATAGGTTTTAAATATTTGCATACTTAACCCTCCTTAACCTGCAAATGCTGATCATAAGACATAGAATTCCAATTGCTAAAAGAGTCCCCATATTGACTGCATATTGTTTATAATCTCCAAACACGGACAGACTTTTAAACGCATTTACAATCAGTGTTGCCGGATTCAGCCGGTTGATGATCGGGCAGTTTTTTTCGAGCACATACGTGATGTCTCCCCACTGCAGACCGCCCAAAAAGGAACTTGTCATAAACACTGCAACACTTAAACCTTCTTTTTTCTGCTGGGTTCCCCTCACTAACACACCAATCATCATACCGGTTGCAATGCCGGTAAAACTACCGATGCAGGCACCTAAAAATACCAACCCGGCGTTACTGCCAAAATCCTGTTTATACACAAACACACATACAAAAAGTACAATCGCAAGCAGGAAACAGGACAGAACATACGTTGCCGCAAAATCACCGATTACCTGCTTCATTTTTGACGTCGGTGCGATATTTCTTCTCGCCCCTAATGTAGAAATATCTGCCTGAATATCATTTGTGTTTGCCACGCCTATCATGGAACAAATCAGACAGGTCATGGCGATCAATGCATAAAAGTACTGTGCATAAGGGTCTTTATCCTGCCCCTTTAAAGGAATCTCTTTTACCTTTACTGCCAGCTCTTCGTGCATCGTTTCCACAAGAGCGGTCATACGCTCCGGATGAGACAATGCAACATTTTCAAACAATGCCACGTTTTGCTTATACTGGTCGATAAACATTTTCAGCGTCGAACTTTGAATGCTTGATTTCTTTACAGTCAGTTCCATTTTGTTTGATACGTCTATATATCCGGCTATCGTTTCTTTTTTCAGTGCTTTCTTCGCGGCTTCTTCGCTATCATATTCCTTTACCTGAAACATTTTACTGCCATCTTCCACTTCCACACTTTTTAAAACCGTAACAAACTCTGATTGTTCCGGTACATGAAACACGCCAACCGGTACTTTATGAAACTGTTCGAGATCATCAATATTAGAAAACATAAAATAAAATAACATACCAAGAAAAATAGGAAATGCTATCGTCCAGAAAAGCAGCGATTTTGAACGAAGCATCTGTTTTATTCTGTAACCTGCATGTAACATAATTCATTCCTCCTAATCCCTAAGTTCTTTTCCGGTAATCTCCAGAAATACATCGTTTAATGTCGGAAGCTCTGAATGCACACTTCCAAACGCAATTTCATTTTCCTTTAATACATCCAGCAATCTTAACAGATTATGCTTTCCTTTTGAAAATCTCACTTTCAGCAAATGTTTTTCATAGGATACGTGCATCACATGTGGAAGCCGCTGTATCGAATCCATCACTTCCTGTGGCATATCGAGTGCTTCTAAACCAATCGTCTCTCCAAGGTCAATCATTGCCTTTAACTCCTCTTTCGTACCAATGGCAACATTTTTTCCTTTATCCATAATGGCAATTCTTGTACATATCTGTTCGATTTCTTCCATATAATGAGACGTGTAAATAATCGTTGCGCCCTGTTTGTTTAAATTCTGAATTCCTTCTAATATCTTGTTCCGGCTCTGCGGATCCACCGCTACGGTTGGTTCATCCAGAATAATCAGTTTTGGCTTGTGGGCAATTCCGCAAGCAATATTTAATCTTCTAAGCAGACCGCCGGATAATTTCTTCGGATAAAATTTACGGTAATCACCAAGCTCCACAAACTCCATCGCTTCCTCTACCAGTTGTTTTCTCTTTGTTTTATTCTTCACATACAAACCACAGAAATAATCAATATTTTCATACACTGTCAGTTCATCAAATACTGCCACATTCTGCATAATCACCCCGATATCCTTTTTGATATCGTAACTTGTCGGTTTCATCTGCTTTCCAAATATTTCGATATTTCCCTTATCATAGGTAAGCAGCGACAAGAGACAATGAATTGTTGTTGACTTACCACTTCCGTTTGGCCCTAACAGACCAAACACCTCTCCTTCCTCAATCTGCAGATTAAAATGGTCTAATGCTACCAAATCACCATAGCGTTTTACTAAATTCTCAATTTTTACTACCATCTTTATATCCTCCTCTTTTTCCCCAGACTTTACATAGAAAAATGAAACCCGGACAGTTCGTTACTCTGCGTCTTAATTTTTCTATTCGTAATCTGTTTTTTTTATGTTGTACTTATCTTACTCTATTCAAATAAATGATTGTAGTGTAAAATGTAATAAGTTATTATGACATTTGTCATAACAGCTCATTATTCTTGTATCGGGAGGCATACAGATGGCTATTTATCTGGAATCGTTTATTTTGTTTGTACTTTGTGCATTGTTATTTCCTGGCGAAAAACTCAGCGCTTTTGCAATTTCATGCATTATCCTGATTTTTACGCTGTATTGTTTTGGACTGCTTGTTCATTCTTTCAACAAGTTATATCTACTAGGATTGCCAGTCTTTGTGATTGGGTTACTCGTTCCGGAAACGTGTTGTTTTTTCCCCTTTTATTGTTATCTGTTTTTTTACCGGAAATGTTATGCGTTTTCCTTTATTTACCTGATGCCGCTTCTCTTTTACCACTACCGGACACTGGGGAATCATTTCTTTTTCCTAATTGGTACGGCTTTCCTTAGTTTTTATTTTGCTTACCAGAGCAGAATACGGGATGAGCAAAAAGAAACCATTCACACGCTACGGGATAACAGTGTGGAACAGGAAATGATTTTAAAAAAGAATAATGCAAAGCTCATTGAAAATCAGAATAACGAAATCTACATTGCTACGTTAAAGGAGCGAAACCGGATTGCAAGGGAGATTCATGACAGTGTGGGACATATCCTTTCGCGTTCCATCCTGCAGGTAGGAGCATTGCTTGCCATATGCAAAGAGTCGACACTAAAGCCACATCTGGAAACATTAAAAGTAACGTTAGACGAAGCTATGAACAGTATCCGAAACAGTGTCCACGACCTGCACGACGAATCGATTGACCTTAAGACAGCACTTACTACACTTATTGAGCAATTTACGTTTTGCCCTGTACAGTTTGAATGTGACTTGTCTAAACAGATTCCTAAAAATGTAAAATACTGTTTTCTTTCTATTGTAAAAGAAGCATTAAATAATATTATGAAACACAGCAATGCCGGTAAAGTATGCGTGTTGGTAAAAGAACATCCGGCATTTTACCAGTTGTTAATCGAAGATAATGGAACAAATATTGCGCCTTCCCTGCATGACAGGTCCGGAATCGGTCTTAGCAATATGAAGGAGCAGGTTGAATCCATGAACGGAATATGTAATATTGATACGAAAAAGGGGTTTCGGATATTTATTTCTGTTCCCAAAAAATAAAATACGCAAGAAAGGATGTAATGAATCATGAATGTTGTAATTATAGATGATGACCAATTGGTTTGTATGTCTCTTAAAATGATTTTAGAGGCGGATGAAGAGATTACGGTTACGGCGATTGGAAATGATGGCAGTGAGGCCTGCTCTCTTTATGAAATGTATAAACCTGATATTTTACTGATGGATATCCGGATGAAAGGAGTAAATGGTACGGATGCTCTGGCAGATCTTATCCGGAAGTATCCGGATGTAAAGGTCCTTTTTCTGACTACCTTTGTGGATGATGATTATATTGTGAAAGCATTAGAGTTAGGAGCAAAAGGATACATTATCAAACAGGATTATGATACGATTGTTCCGGCGTTAAAGGCTGTGTATTCCGGTCAGAATGTGTATGGAAATGAGATTATACAGAAAATACCGGATCTGATGAAATCGAATTCTTCTTTTGATTATGCGTCCTACAATCTTTCTAAGAAAGAGTTTGAAATGATAGAACTGATTGCAGAAGGGCTCAGCAATAAGGAGATTGCGGCTTCGTTGTATCTTAGTGAGGGAACGGTGCGGAATTACTTAAGTGGAATTCTGGAGAAGCTGGATTTGCGGGATCGGACGCAGTTGGCTATTTTTTACTATAAAAATGTTGAGTGAAGACCCGAGTTCTTTTCGGGGAGTTGTGCGAAAATCTTCTCAAAAAATGCATACGAAAAAACACCTTCCGCAAAAATCCCTTGCAGAAGGTGTTTCCATATTTCCAACTAACGCAATCTATCCTCTCTCTGTTTTATCCCAAACAAAGCTATTCCTACCATACTTACTGTAACCAGCGACATAGAAGCAAACGCAATATTCACTCCATGCATAGATGCCGCAGCTCCATAACTGCTTTCCGAAGACTTTGCTACTGCCGACATGATCGCCACAAATACAGCGGAACCAATGGAACCGGCTACTGTTCGCAGGGATGTGAGCAAAGACGAAGCATCTGCCACTTTTTCTTTTGCGACCTGGCTCGTTCCCCATGTAAGAAGCGGCATCATCAGGCATCCGATCGACACATTTCGAATCACATTAAAAATCGCTGAAACAACTAAAGGCGTCGTTCCTGTGACAAAATACATTCCGATATTGCTGACCAAAAGACAAATGGAACCTACCACATACAATTTTTTAATACCAATCTTATCATAAATTCTGCCTGCAAATGGATTGATGACAGCCGTTGCGACAGAGCCCGGCAATGTAACAAGTGCCGAAGTTACCGCAGAATATCCTAAAACTGACTGGACATATAATGGCATCAATACGGAACCACCCATCATAACCAGATACAACAGCATACTTGAAATGACGGCTTGGGCATACTCTTTTTTCTTCAAAATACGAATATCCAAAAATGCCTTTTCCAGTTTCAGCTGTCTGGATACAAAAAATACGGCTCCAACCATTCCGATCAGCAACGGAAGGACAGACAACAGACTTGCGATTCCATAGCTTCCTATATTTCCGATTCCAAGTGTGATTCCACCAAATGCGAAAATACTTAAAAGAAAAGAACAACTGTCAAAATCAATATCCTGCAATTCCAACACATCACTAAAATTAAACACAGACATCACAAGGGATATCATCATGACAACCATTGTATAGATAAAGATATATTTCCAACCAACGGTATCTACCAGTACACCGGCAATTGTTGGTGCAATAATCGGTGCCGCTGTAGCCGCCAATCCATACCAGCCCATCATGGCGCCCTTTTTTTCCTCCGGATAAATAGACAATATAATGACCTGTCCCATCGATGTAAGAATGCCATTTCCAATCGCCTGCAGCACTCTGCCGACCATCATTACGCCAAATCCCGGTGCCAAAATGCACACCAGTTCCCCAATAATAAAGCAGATAATACTGGATATGTATAATTTTTTTGTAGGAATCTTCTTGATCAAAAATGCGGTCAACGGCATTACAATTCCCATAACCAGAGAGTAACCACTCGTCATCCACTGCCCAGTTGTCATACTGATTCCAAAATGCTCAACAACCGGTGGAAGCGCCGTTGTCATTGCCGTAGCAAGCATTGATGTCGCAATTCCTGTGAACATCAAATTAATAAACACAAATAGTCTTTGTTTTTCACTTATTTTTACTGACATTTTATCCATCCTTTCTTATTCCCATTTCCTTACTTGTCATTGCCAGACAAAACTGTCATCTATGATACTGGCACATTCATATGGCCATATTTTAACATCGTAGACTACCTTCATTTCTATTTTGTTAGAGTTTTGTTTCAGAATTGTTAATTCAGCAAATCATTCACAATATCAAACAATTTTCTAATGAAATACCATTCCAGAAATGTTATACTATAAATGAAAGAACTTATTTAAATTGGAGGAATACCATGAATCGATTAACACTAATGATACTTCGGAATCTTTTTGTAGTTCCGGGAGCATATTTGAAGCTATGTCATTATGCCAAACATACGGAAAAATTTCCTGAAAGAAAAAAATATGATCATATTCGATACATATTCCAACGAGCCGTGAAAGGTGGAAATATCACTTTACAAGTATCTGGAACCGAACATATTCCGGATAAAGATGGATTTTTAATTTACTCAAATCATCAGGGACTGTTTGATATCCTTGCGATCGCCGTGGCTTTAGATCACCCATGGGGAGCTGTTTTGAAAAAAGAATTGTATAAAAATGCTTTTATGAAGCGCATTGTAGATTGCTCTAAGTCCTTTCTAATGGATCGTGGAGATCTCCGTCAATCCATGGAAGTGATCCATTCCGTCACAAATGAAGTAAAAAATGGACGAAATTATTTAATTTTTCCAGAAGGAACCCGAAGTAAAAAAGGAAATCAAATGTTGGAATTTCACCGTGGCAGTTTTAAATGCGCAATGAAAAGCCAATGTCCTATTTTACCAATTGCTTTGATTGACAGTTTTAAAGTTTTCGATCAAGAAGGATGCAAACCCGTTACCGTACAGGTTTGTGTTTTGGAACCAATTCCATACGAAGAGTATAAAGATTTGAATACGGCAAAACTTGCGAATCTGGTGCAAGCGAGGATTGAAGCTGCGATCAAAGAGAATTTATGAAAATATTTACGTAAATTTTATTTTGCATTATAATCTACTTTCATTCCAAAATTTTGCGAATTTGAAAAAATCCGTGAAACAAAAAATCTCTGTTTCACGGATTTTCTCTATTCTGTACGCAATGCAATCACAGGATCTTTCTTCGCCGCTTTTTTGGCAGGCAGTAAGCCGCCAAGCATGGTAATGATGATACTAATGGCAATCAAAATGATAGAAGATTCGATTGACAGTTGTGCATTCAGATCCGCAATGCCGGTAAATTTTTCAATCATAGAATTGATCGGAATCAGCCCTAATAAGGATACACCAATCCCCAACAATCCGGCGCAGCAGCCGATGATAAATGTCTCCGCATTGAATACCTGTGAAACGTTCCGTTTTGAAGCACCCAACGCTCTCAAAATGCCAATTTCTTTTGTACGTTCCATAACCGAAATATGAGTGATGATTCCGATCATGATACAGGATACAATCAGGGAAATAGCAACAAACGCAACCAATACATACGAAATGCCATCTATAATCGTTGTAATGGAGGATGTCAGCATTGCCACATAATCCGTATATGTAATTTGTGAATCTTCGCTCACCGTTTCATTGTATGCTTCGATGCAGGAAGAGATGGACTCTTTGTTTTGAAAGCTATCCGTATATATACTTATGGATGCAGGTGCAGCATAACTAACCTTACCAAAAGCTTTTAGATTATCTTCGTAAGTAGAACCGGAAAGATATTCATCATATACTTTCAAAAGAATTTCTTCACTTGGATTTTCTGCCAGCCATTGGTCAAGTGCAGCAGCCATCGCGGCCTCATCCATCCCCATTTCGCTTACAGCCCTATCCTTCTGTTCAGTCGTGTTGTTTGAAGCATAAAGCATCATTTTGTAAAACGATGCTTTTTCAGAAACACCAAGTGAAGCCAAATACTCTTTTGCATCCTTTTTCTTTTCCTCATCATTGGAAGATTCAAACTTCATGCCTGTGAGAACATTGATGTCACTGTTTTTTTCTTGCGCTTTTATAATGGCGCTCTTGTCAGTATGCGAGATAATGCGATCCGTCAACTTTGAAGTGTACGCAACTGCGGTAGAAATTGTGGCATTTGCAGCATCTTCTTTTGGACGTACGACGCCTACAATTTTTAATTCCATTGCGTTTTTCAGAAGCGTTTCTTCATTTAGTGAAAAATCTTCAATCGGCGTAAATGTCCCATTTTCGTTTTCGATATATTGGTCACAGGCTGGAACAAGATAAAAGGTATGGTCACAGAGCTCTGTATATTCAAACGTGATCTCATCTGCCTCTTTGCCGTTTTCTATCTTTTCTACCGCTGAATCATATTGCTCTTTTGTAATAAGTCCTAGCTGATACAATGTGCCGGCAGAGATACCATTCTCTTCATTTAAAACAAGAATGACTTCATTATATTTCTTTGGCCAGGAACCATACAACACATCATAACTGTCGGTAATCACCGGACTTATGCTTTTTCCATTCGCACCTGCCATAAGTTCCGAGAAGTTTGATGCTCCAGAAGAAGCATTACCGCCGCCTGATGTAGATTTTTTTAATTTATTCATAATACCGGTCTGTCCATTATTCTGAACCATCGGAGCCGCATTCGTTTCGATTTCTTGATCACTATCAATGAAATTATCGTCTCGATCATGTGAAAAAACATTAAAATTCACATCATAGGTATAAATAATACCGTTTTCTCCAAGATACTGCTGCATTTCACTATCAGGATCATCCAGATAATTTTTAAAGTCTGTCAGATTATTTTCTACGATATTCGAGGAAATCATTTCGCTGGTTTCTATATCTTTATAATCGGCGTGAATCCTTGTGTCGTCTAAAGTTTCTTTTATTTTTTCCTCTCGTCTGGCACCTACGATTTCTCCACGCATTCCCATAAAACCGGAAACGTCAATCGTTTCTTCACTAATTGTGATAGGGTAAGAAGACATCGTTTCCTTTTGGATATCTGCAATATATGCATTCATTCCCGTAGAAAGTGCGAGAATCAGTGCAATACCTATAATACCAATAGAGCCTGCAAAAGAGGTAAGCAGGGTGCGTCCTTTTTTCGTACGCAGATTATGAAAACTAAGTGATAAAGCCGTAAAAAACGACATGGATATTTTTTTTCGTTTGTCCGAAGCAGTCGGAATCTCTTCTTCGATATAGGGATTGCTGTCACTTATAATTTTCCCATCCAGCAGTTTTACAATTCTGGTAGAATATAACTCAGCAAGCTCCGGATTATGCGTTACCATAATCACCAGCTTATCCTTTGCAATTTCTTTCAACAAATCCATAATCTGCAGACTCGTCTCAGAATCAAGCGCACCGGTCGGTTCATCTGCGAGTAAAATATCCGGATCGTTGATCAGCGCACGCGCAATGGCCACTCTTTGCATCTGTCCACCAGACATTTGATTTGGTTTTTTATGGATATGATCACCCAGGCCCACCTTTTTTAGTACAGCGATTGCTCTTTGCCGGCGTTCATTTTTCGAAACACCAGCCAACGTCAGTGCCATTTCTACATTTGCAAGAACGCTCTGATGTGGAATTAAGTTGTAGCTTTGGAATACAAATCCAATCGAAGTGTTGCGATAATAATCCCAATCTGCATCCTTATATTTTTTGGTAGAAACGCCATTGATGACAAGATCACCATTCGTATAATGATCAAGACCTCCAATGATATTAAGCATCGTTGTTTTGCCTGAACCACTTTGCCCGAGAATCGAGACAAATTCGTTTTTGCGGAAGGCAATACTGACGCCTTTTAACGCATCCTGCGTGACATCTCCTGTTACATAGGTTTTTACGATATTTTTTAATTGTAACATGAGAAAACCTCCTTTCGTTTCGCGCATTATAGCAAACAAAAATAAACTCACGGACAATTATTTCAATTTGTTTATCTTGGCGTGTCGTTTTTCTGTTATGATTAGAGAAGGAAAACGTTTATACACCATTGATTTATAGGAGGCGAAATCATGTTCAATATTCTTGTTGTGGAAGATAATGCGGATATGCGGGAACTTTTCTGCACAGTACTTACCGATAGTGGATATCATGCGATTCCTGCAGTAGACGGAATTGATGCGTTGGACATAATGGATAAAGAATTTATTGATTTAATCGTAGCCGATATTATGATGCCAAATATGGATGGCTATGAATTGACGAAATCTTTGCGCGATGCAAACTATGAAATGCCTATTCTCATGGTAACCGCCAAAGATCAATTTGATGATATGCAAAAGGGTTTTTGTGTCGGAACAGATGATTATATGATAAAGCCAATCAATGTAAAGGAACTTGTTTTGCGTGTACAGGCTCTTTTGCGCCGGGCAAAAATATATAGTGAAAAGAAAATTGTGATTGGTACAACGACACTGGATTATGATGCATTGACTGTAACCGTAAAAGGTTTAGAAATGATATTGCCACAAAAAGAGTTTTATCTACTCTATAAGCTTTTGTCCTATCCGAATAAAATCTTTACCCGTCAACAGCTTATGGATGAAATTTGGGGCATGTTCTCTGAAACAGATGAACGAACGGTTAATACACACATCAATCGACTGCGAGATAAATTCAGCGATTGTGAAGATTTTGAAATTGTAACCGTGCGGGGACTTGGATATAAGGCGGTGAAAAAAAATGAGTAAAAAAAAACCACATTCAAAGTTATGGATCTATTTTACATGTGTCGTGTTTTCGACCATTTTTGCGGTATTCCTTTTCATCAGCGTCTTGTGGCTTATTTTATTTCGCATGAATGTGATTTCCATTGATCCGCACATTCGGCACATTCCGATCGTATTGTTTTTATTTGGAAGTCTGCTGCTTGGCTGTATTCTTGCATTATTTGTCGGTAAATTGATGATTCGTCCGATTCAAAATATCAGCGATGCATTTGACGCTCTCTCAAAGGGCGACTTTTCTGTCAAAGTATCAGAACGTGAAAAACTGGCTGAGATCCGTGAAATGTGTGAGCGGTTTAATGCGATGACATTTGATCTCTCGCATATCGAAACGCTGCGAAATGATTTTGTTGTAAATGTCTCCCATGAATTTAAAACCCCAATTGCTTCCATCGAAGGTTATGCCACATTACTTCAAAATCATAATCTGACTCCGGAAAAAAAGGAGCACTATGTGGAGAAAATTATTGATAATTCGCGTAGATTATCCAACCTTTCCAGTCATATTTTAATGCTTTCCAAATTAGAAAATCAGGAAACTGTGATGCATAAAAAAGAATATCGATTAGATGAACAAATTAGACGAGTGATTCTGATGTTAGAATCGAAGTGGTCACCCAAAAAGATCGAGTTTGATATGGAACTTCCAAAGGAATTATATTATGGAAGCGAGCCATTACTCGAACAGGTTTGGAACAATCTTTTGGATAATGCAATCAAACATTCGCCGACCAATGGGCTGATTTGTGTTGGCATGGAAAAATCAGAGTCACATCTGTCTGTAACCATTTCCGATCAGGGCGATGGAATGGAAGCAGAAATTCAGAAACATATCTTCGAGAAATTTTATCAAGGGGATTCTTCTCGAAAAGCCGAAGGAAACGGTCTTGGTCTGGCTCTTGTCAAACGAATTGTTGACCTTTGTAAAGGCTCCATCACGGTAAAAAGTGAGCCAAATCAGGGAGCTGCCTTTACCATTAAACTGCCACTCGAAAAACCAACGTAATTCTGTTTGATTTGTATTTCATTTGCAGAAGGACCCGTTCCAGTTTACCGAGAGTTTTTCTTCCTGTGATATAATGACCTTGATGTATGAAAAAACAAATGTTCTCTCGGAGTCTCTTTGTGCCTGATTTTGTGAGATGATTTTTTGTCAGATGTGCACAAATTTATGGCAGACATATTATGTCTTGTACGTGGAGCGTATGTTGATTAAATTTGTGTGCATCTGGCGGAAAATCAGCCACAAAAGCGAGCGCAAGGGAAATTCCGAGAGGACATACCATTAAGAGGAGGTTGGTAACCGTATGGTTTTATATTTCAGTGGAACTGGAAACAGTCGTTATGTAGCAAAAAAAATTGCGGAAATTTCCGACGATACAATTATTTCCATCAATCAACGTTTAAAGGAAAAGGACTTTGGTTCTATTTCCTCAGACATGCCGTTTGTTTTTGTAGGACCGGTCTATGCTGGAAGATTCCCTCGTATTATGGACGAATATATTAAAAAAGTCAGTTTTATGGGGAGTCGTAGGGCATATTTTATTGCAACCTGTGCAGCTACGCCTTGGAAAACAGAGGAATATGTGGAAAAACTCTGTCAGGAGAAGTCTTTCTCGCTAATGGGATTTCAATCCATTGTCATGCCACAGGGATATGTAGCCGGTGGCGGTACCCAGCCACGCGAAGTAAACGAGCAAATCCTTGCAAACGCTGAACCTAAAATTATAAGAATCGCAGAAGACATTCGCGATAAAAAAGTACTTTTGAAAGAACAGCCCGGAAAGGCAATTATGTCTAAAATATTAAATCCGATCATGTATGCCATGATGATCAGCGCAAAGGGATTTCATGTAACAGATCAGTGTACCGGATGTGGAAAATGTGAAGAACGCTGCCCACTGAATAATGTAACACTGCAAAACGGTAAACCGGTTTGGGGAAGAGATTGTACCCATTGCATGGCATGTATCGCCGGATGTCCTGCAGAAGCAATTGAATATGGGAAGAAAACCAAAGGAAAACCACGTTATTATCTCGGAGATGAATAAGATCGTTTCCCAAAAACCATAAAGAAATAGCATTCACCGTCCAAAGTGAATGCTTTTTTATCATAATTTGTTGACATCCTTTCTAATCCAGTAAACCATCCGTTTTTCCCACAAGATACAATGGAATATTCGTAATCTCTCCATTTTTCAAGTATCCACGCTGCGAAAAGCGAATGGCATGCGCTGGGTGTCTTAAATCAATTTCCACTTTTTTCCGTTTTTATCAACTTGATTTACACATTTTTTCTCGTTTTAAGAATCATATTTTACACATTTTTCCCTGTTTAAAAGAATCTTTTTTACACATTTTTTCTTATTTTTCATTATTCGATTTACACATTTTTCTAAGATTGACTTTATAAACAATACAGAATATACTATTATTACAAGTGTAAGATTGAAGGAGGCATTCGCATGAAACATTTACCACAAATTTCCGAAGCAGAATATGAAGTTATGAAAATCGTATGGAAGTACGCACCAATCAACACAAATGAAATAACAGAAAAACTGCTGCAAACGACCAGTTGGAGTCCAAAAACAATCCAGACACTCATCAAACGTCTTGTAAACAAAGGGGTTCTCACTTATGAAAAACAGAGTCGTGTTTTCGTTTACACCCCACTAGTAAAAGAAGATGAATATATCAATCAGGAAAGTAATTCTTTTCTGAATCGCTATTATGATGGGGATATTACGGCTATGGTATCTGCATACATCGATTGCGACAAGCTGTCTGAGACAGAAATAGAAACACTCCGTTCTCTTTTATCAAAGTCCAAAAAAGGCGGTGATTCCCATGGCTGATTTTATGATTCGTTTTCTCCTATGCAATCTCTTCATCAGCGGAATCATCGGATTCCTTTTGCTATTTAAATGGATATTCAGAAACAGTCTGTCCAGTCGGATGCAGTATGATCTGTGGTTTCTGTTGCTTGGACTTTTAGCGGTTCCTTTTCTGCCGTTTCGTCTCGTTGGGTTTGGACAGATTTTTTCATGGCTTAGAAGGATAAGAAACTCTTCCGTTTCTCATGCTGATTCTGGTGCGAATACTGTTATAGATATCAATTTATCCGATCCTACAAATTGGATGAATGACTTTGTCCTTTCTGTAAATAGTGACACACCATCCGTTATCGGAACCATTTTATTCGGGATATGGATTGTGGGAATGTTTTTGATGATGATATTAGTAATCAAATCTTCTCTCCGTTTACGCACGATAAAGAAATCTGCGCTCCCACTTCAGAACCCAGAGGTTCGCAGACTGTATAGCAGATGTTTGAATGAGATGAAAATAACAAGAAATATTCCTGTGTACAGTACCGCTTTTTTGAAATCTCCTATTATCGTAGGATTTTTGAGACCATGTATTTATCTGCCAATTCATTTGATCTCCGATTATCATGAATCTGAAATGCGATATATGTTATTGCATGAACTGCAACATTACAGACATAAAGATGCCATCGCCAATTATCTTATGAACTTTGCCGGAGTGCTTTATTGGTTTAATCCTGTAGTCTGGTTTGCATTAAGAGAAATGCGTAATGACAGAGAAGTTGCCTGTGACACTTCTGTTCTGAAAATGCTGGAAGAGAACGATTATGAAGAGTATGGAAATACGCTGATCAACTTTATAGAAAAAGTCTCCCATTCTCCTTTCCCGTTTGCCGCCAGCCTTAGCGGAAACATGAAACAAATGAAGCGTCGCATTCTCAACATCGCTTCTTATAAGAAGCCCACGTTTTGCAAGAAGTTTAAAGGCATGATTGCATGTATACTGACTATAGTTCTAATTATGGGACTTACACCTTTTATTTCTACCTATGCAGCGGATGAAAGTCACTACCAATGGAACGCTTCCTCAGAAACTATTTCTTACATCGATCTTTCAAAATACTTTGGGAAATACGAAGGAAGCTTTGTTTTATACGATTTGAAAAATGATTCCTGGAGCATACATGATATCAAACATGCTACATTGCGAGTTGCGCCGGATTCCACTTACAAGATCTATGATGCCTTGTTCGGATTAGAAGAAGGTATCATTGCACCTGAAGATTCCTTTCTTGCATGGAATGGAAAAACATATCCATTTAAAGAATGGAACACTGATCAGACCTTACAGTCTGCGATGACCTCCTCTGTTAACTGGTATTTCCAAGCAATAGACGAACAACTTGCATCCACTGACATTGACAACTATATTCAGCAAATCGAATATGGAAATGAAAATGTAAGTGGCGATCTCTCCACTTATTGGCTGGAATCCTCCTTAAAAATCTCCCCAGTGGAGCAGGTTGAACTTTTAAGGAAACTGCAAAACAATAGCTTAGGATTTTTTTCTGAAAATATCAATGCCGTAAAAGACTCCATCTGCCTTTCTTTTTCCGATACCGGAAAATTCTACGGAAAAACAGGAACTGGACGTGTAAATGGACAAGATGTGAATGGATGGTTTATCGGATATATCGAAACCGTAGATAATACATACTTTTTTGCTACTAACATTGGAGCCGATAACAACGCTACCGGAGGCAACGCAACCGAAATCACCATGTCTATCTTGTCTGACATGAATATCTGGATACAATAGAAAATCCGCTTTGCTCACCTTCTTATTTAGAAAAAAATCGGGTAATGATCAACGCCAACTGTTCTTTACCCGATTTCTGTATGTTTCCCCACTATCTTCACTTATTTAAGTGCATTTACAATTTCCTCCAAAACTTCTGCATGCGTAACATTTTCATCTAAAATCCATGAATAATCTGGATCTAAACTAAATGGTATATTGCGTAAGCTCTTAATTTCTCCCGTTTCTTCATCTGTTGTACATAAAAAGATACTGCCGTCTAAATTGTTCCAACAGCTTTTCCCATCAGAACGTGTATCATCACACAAAGTCGTCCGAATAAAATTACAAATCGATTTTGCGGCTGCTTCTTTATTTTCATCCGTTACCAAAACTGCATAGCAACTTCCATACCCCTCTGGATTTTCTTTCGTTTTTCCATATGTATATGAAACGAGCTGCACGTTATTTTCGTCAAAAAAATTCCTATGTTTACCTAACTGTTGACTTGTAATTTCATATCGCAGAGTATTATCCAAATAGGTACTCTTTGTATACCCTTCCCGCATCATCTGTACTTTTATTCTCGGATACAGATCAGAAACAAATACTACCTCCCCATTATCTGTCTTTTGGCATAGAAATTTCGCATCATAAATTTTGGAAAGACTCTCTGCAATTCTTGCATCATCAAATGTTATCTTTCGTCTAAAAAGTACACCCACAGGCTCCGCATAATAATATACCGTTTGTGATCCATTTTGAACAGTGACGATCAGATTCCCATCCTGCATTTTTTCATCTGTTGACATCGTAAATGCATTGAATAAGATATATCCAAAAGACAAAACGACTGCCACCATACAATAAGTCACAAACACAACTGTAAACGCTGCTCGCCTACCCTTTTCCGTTTTTTTCCTAACTCTAAACAGAAATACACCTATCATAATTAACGGCACAAACCAAATAATATTTCTTAATAAAATTTCTATCCAGTATTGATATTCCAAATTATAATTCAGCAAAATCTTTTTTCCCAGAAAGTATCCAACACCAATCAAAATATAAATTACACCAATTATTCTTTGAAGAAGTTTCTTTTTTGTTCCTATCATTTCACTGTCCTTTCCAATACATTCTCAAATGCTTTTTTATCATGAATTCGGTATTGATAATCTGGTATCCGCATAATTCCATCATTCAAAATTTTATTCCCCAAATATTGAAAGCTGCCATCAGCGGCAAACCGCACCGTAAGTTCATGAGTGATCACAGCATCCTCACACATCAAAGAATCACACACTGCATCCACCGTTAATGTAACCGTACCATCCTCATTTTCTTGAATGTTTGTAACCTCCGGTAAAGATGTTCCAAAATGGGTTGGTGCATAGTTGGAACAGCCCAGCCGTTCCCATAAATATATCTGTTTTTCTTCATCAAATACTGCATACTCTCGAATCTGCTCAACTGTTACCGGAAGATATTCCATGATCAAACGCTCAAATTCGTCTTTTGGTATTCCGTTTGAATGATTCTCAAGATGAAACGCTTTCTGATACTTCATAGCATACAGATATTCATACATTCCATTATAGTCGAGTTTTTCCATATGATCGGTATCCCAATCAGTGCACAAAAGATTATTTCCTTTATAGCCAAGACCTTGCACGCATTTTTCTGACATTTCGCGCTGTTCCTTTGTCAATGGTTTGATTCGTAACAGACAGCTTCCATCTACGATCTCTGTCACCTCCGGTGGCTGCGGGACACACAATTCATAGCAAAGCCAGCCTTTCTCTGTATACTTCCACGCATTTATTCTGGTATAGGAAATATGTGATAAAACAAATTTATTCTCCGCATCCCATGTAGCATTTGCCTCTAACAGATACATCTCTTTTCCGTCAAAAATGAATTTTTTTCTTTTGATTCCACCATCCGAATGAAGTTCATAAACCACAACGGATCCACTTTTTTTGCCCATGCATTCCTTCAGAAAATACTCCACGCTTTCCTGATTTTCTACGTTTGCATACGCTTCCATTGTTATAACAGAATATCCGCTTTCTTTTATTTTCTCTTTCATTTCATGAATTGTTTTCTCATTCAGAACAACATTTGTGGCATCCCCTTTGTCTGCACGCGCATATAGTTCCAAAATCAGTCCCATCACTTTTTTACAATCCGTTACCGCTTCCTGGCGTTCCTTGCTATCTACCGGTAGGTCATATCCCTTTTCCCTCTGTTCCTCCGTTTCTCCCGTAGAGATACGTTGTCCTTCTGACATCCTCTGGTCTGATGTCAAATCCTGCTTTTCGCATGCACACAAAAAACAACTGCTTATGATAATAACGCTAATGACTCTGAAACCACGCATCCAAAACCGAACGGTCTTTTTCAACAACATATCCGCTTCCTCCTCTGCCTTTTACATCTTCTACCATACTGATCAACAAAATCGGACGGTCCGTCGTATCCTCTGGCGTATAGACTGTAAACCATCCCAGTTCTGTGCCGGAAGTATCCTCTTTCGATGCTTTGATCTCTGCCGTACCTGTTTTTCCCGCCAAAACAAGGTCATCCCGATGCGCCGCATATCCGGTTCCATGTGGATCATTCACCACTTTTTTTGTTCCCTCTAATACCTGACTCGCTGTTTTTTTAGAAAATGCTTCCGGAATCCAATACCCAGCCTCTTCTCCATTTCGATACACCAAATATGGTTTTCTAACATTTCCTTTATTACAAAATGCCGTATAGATACAAGCCATATGTAATGGGTTTACTAAAACCTGTCCCTGCCCATACCCACTGTCTGCCAGCTGTATCTCTGTTTCTATCTGATCTGTGCCGGAATACTGCGACTCTGCCATCTTGATCTCAAACGGTAGTTCCTCCTGAAATCCCAGTTTGGTCAATGATTTTTTCATTTCTTTTGCACCAATCTTTAACGCTGCTTTTGCAAAATAAATATTATCGGAATAGATCAGTGCATTCTCCAACGTAACAGGTTCATACGTATGAAGGGTTGTCACAAAATAAGATCCCCACGAAGAATCCTTTTGCCAGCTGAAACCTTCCGATCCAGAAGCCTCCGTCGGATCAATCGCCCCGGATTCTAAACCGATTGCTGCAATGATTGGTTTAAACGTAGAACCCGGACACCATGTCTGCCGAAAACGATTGTACATCGGTTTTCTTTCGTCTGTATTTAACGCATTCCAGACTTCCGCTGACATGCCCATCAGAAATGCATTCGTATCATACGACGGCGTACTGACCAGTGCCAACACTTCACCGGTATACGGGTTCATTGCAACCGAACAGCTTTGATCCGCTTGAAATTGCCCATACAGCGTACTTTGAAGTGCGGCATCAATTGTCAGCCTGATATCTTTTCCTTTTTCTGCCGGAGTACTTGCCAGCTCTTGCTTTTCTTTTCCGTTTTCGTCTACCAGAAAAATCCTGCACCCGTTCTTCCCTTTCAGCTCTTTTTCAAACAGTCCCTCCATTCCGGTTCTTCCGATCACGCTGTTTGCCGTATATCCTTCCTTCGGATGTTTCTCTAAATCTTTTGCGGTAACATTCTGTACATATCCAACCAAATGTGCTGCCGCCTCTTTCAACGGATACTCCCGCACTTCTGTATCCATAAGCTTCACTCCCGGTATTGCAAGCAGTTTTTCCTTGCGTTCCTGTTCTTTTAACACCGCGTCTTCCGGTTGTGGCATCTCCAAATCCAACGGATTCACTTTTGGGATCGTCTGAATTGGCACAAATGAATCCTCCTTGACCCAGCCTGCCGCCAACTGTTTCTCCACTGCTTCCGGTTTTATTCCCAGTAAATTTACCACTTCCGTAATCGCCGCTTCTCTGTTTTCTAACTTTCCCGGGACGATTCCTACCGAACATGCCATGCCTTTTCCTGCCAGCACGCGCCCGTTTCTGTCCAAAATCTGTCCCCGCTCTGCCTGCGTCACAGAAACCCTGACCTGATCTGTCGAGGATAACTCCGGGAAGATTAGGGAATCGTCCCAGATTAATTCATATTCCTCCGACTCTTCTCGGAAAAAGGCTTCATTTTCAAACCGAATCTCTCCTGCTGCTGTATCTAAACGGGTTTGATACGTTACCGCTTCCTGCTCTTTGTCATACGACAGGATTTCGATTTTCAACCCATCCAGTTCGATTCCTTCATAAATAGCCGAATTCCGTTTTACAAACGCCTCCTGACTGATATTTCCAGATTCTTTTACATTCAGCATTTGATACATTTGCTCATATTCCTGTTTTGGAATGTGATGCATGTATTGAACGAGAAGTTCTTCTGGTGTTTTCCGGGTGCTTTGCTTTTGACCTGCAATCCACATACATACGATTGCTCCCAATAACGTGATTGCTGATAAAAAGATAATCAGATTCCTGATCTTATTGCATTTCTGTTTTCTTCTTTCCCTGGCTTTCATTTTCTGCTGTTCCTCCGTTTGATGGGTTGATGCAAAATAACAGATTAATATTACACCTGTAAGATTTTATCTTATCTAAATACTATATCTGTAAGATTTATATGTCAAGTGATTTTTTCTCTATACCTCATTATGTTAATGTTTACGCATTCGTCGTTTACCACAATGAACAATCATAATAACAAAAAGAAATAGCATCCCAACCCTCGCAAAGTTTGGATGCTATTCTTTATAGTTTTCTCACTGAGGGCAATCGGAAATCAATTCCGATCACCTTTCTAAATTGATTATACAC
The DNA here is from genome assembly GCA_051880395.1 of Lachnospiraceae bacterium. Lineage (GTDB taxonomy): Bacteria > Bacillota > Clostridia > Lachnospirales > Lachnospiraceae > JBJENW01. The sequence continues at coordinate 27,341 of JBJENW010000335.1, forward strand.
TAGGGCTGCTTGCTTTGCAAGTGGCTCTTGTTTTTAATCCATCAGCACATCTTTTTTTATTTTTACACATTTTTCTATACATTTTCCGTATAAGCATGTTGGTCCAAATATCAAATTATAATTTCCAATACATAAATAAATTCCAATACAAAATATTTGCTATCGTAATAACCATAAAAGCTGCCGTTACCGTATGGTACAGTTTCCATCCTTTTTTTAACCTAATTTTTTTCATTTTCCAGAATCCATAAATACACATAAGAAACAAAATGATTGCCAGCAGTCCGATTACCGCAAACATCCATTGATAAGTTGCTCCCAAAGCATAGCTTGACACACACATAATTGCCCCAAATAGAACCGACACGATTACAATCTGCAATATACTGACAATTACACTCCAGCTTCCTAGTTCGTTTTTTATAATTGTTTTCTTTTGACACCTTCTTACGACTGTCCGAATCAAATGGACCAGTAAAGAAATAACCGAAAATACAATTGCTGCTACCCATAACGCACACAGTCCCATTTCCAAAACAAACACCGGCTTTGAGACCTGAATATCGTCTCCATAACTATACACGATCTTTTTGCATCCGGATGTATCGTCCAACATCCATAACTTATTCTCATCCACCTCATTTATTTTATACGACAAACTCAAAAGTTTCAGCGGTCCTTTGCGCACCGTCCGCGCTGGTCTATATATTCCTTCTGGCACTTGATTTTCAGACGAATATGTTTCTCTTTCATATTTTCCAAAAATAAGTTCCATCATTTCTGTATTATAAACCGTCTCATACGCCTGATTTGTCATCACAACAGCTCCTATACCATCCTCTTTATCCAAAAGAAGATAGGAAGAACAACCTGCTGTATTTCCACCATGTCCAATGGTCTGTACTGCGAACGGCTCCATCCAGAATCCATGGACATTCAATGGAATCTTACTTTTTCCGAAATAAGAAGTTGGTGTAAACAGCTCCTTCCATGTTTCTCTTTTCTTTAAAAGCGCTGTGTCTTCCTCCAAAAGAGCCACCGCAAATCTCTCAAAATCATCCAATGTAGAGGTACACATACCCGCCGGATAAAGTGTAATATAATAAAAACAATCCGGAATCAATGTCCCATCTGTCATGTAACACTGTAATTCTTTTCTTTTTTGCTGTACCCATTTATTATCTGACAAATCGGCTGAAATTGCACTATGTGTCATATGTAATGGACGAAAAATCTGTTTCTGCACATAGTCTGAAAAAGACATTCCGCTTATCTGTTCTACGATAAATCCCGCCAGTGCCACGCCCCAATTCGAGTAAGCTGTCACTGTTCCCGGTTCATATATTTGATCCGGCTCGTGTTTCTGTAATGCCTGCTGCAGATTTTTAAAATACTTTGGATTTTTCACGAAAACATCAACATAATCCTCCTGAAATCCTGCAGTATGATTCATCAAATGAATCATTGTAACCGGGGTATCAAAAGATAAATTTGTCAGAAATCCATCCGGAAGATAGGCTCGGATATCTTTATTTAAATCCAATTTTTCCTGTTCATAAAGCTGCATAACACTCACCCAAACCAACAGTTTTGATGCAGATCCCCATTCAAAGACAGAATCACTTTTTACAGGAATCTGATTTTCCATATCCACGTATCCTTCCTGTTTCTTCACCAATTCCTTCGAACGGTCAAACACCGCAACCGCCATCCCGGCTGTGGTATCTTTTCGTTTTTTTATAAAGTGATCCATTTCATTTTCAAGCTGATCCTGCTCTATTTTGGATGGCAGTGTTTGCTCGGCTGCATATAGATTAACCGATTGCATTCCCAGTAAAAAAAGAAACACGCCACAAAGCAATCTAGTTTTCCATCTCATTTTTTTGTTTCTCCTTCCTCTTACCTATAAAAATAAAACATCCACCAAGGCAAACAGAAACCACAATCATCGTAAATAAAATATTTGCATTCAAAACGGCCATATCATTTGTAAAAAATCCTTTGCTTAAATCCAAATTTTCTACCCCATATCCACTTGCATCGGATAAAAAAACGTTCAAAATGTTATTGCATAATCCAAGCCAGCTCCCAGTGACTGCCGTCAATATTCCGGCCTTGATCCAACCATTTTTTTGTAAATAAGCAAGCACAAATACAAACATCCATACCGGAATCATACAATACGTTGCAACCGTTATCGCAATCTCCCAGTACTCTCTGCTTCCATGCACATAAATTCCGCATACGATCAACAAAAGATATAACCATATCGTATCCCACAAAATGGTAATCGCCGCTCTATGTTTTTTCATTTTACTGTCTGCACAAATTCCTGTCACAACGACCGGTGCAAATACCACCGAAATTCCCAATATACTTCCACTTGCCGCGACAAAAAACCAGTCGCCATGCGTATAGATGCAACATGTCAGCAATAACAATATCAAAGAACCTGTCGCCGTTACGATCGTCCACATAGCTTTTCTTTTTTCTGCAACCATTGGAACCACCAGGACAGACGCAGCCAACAACATTGCAGTCAATACAATGAAAAACCAATCCAGTGCATGACCGATCGCGATATTACAAATCAGACAGATCAAAACCGGTATCAGCAAGATCCCTGCCGTTACTATTCCAACTGTAGTCGTTTTCTTTCGTATTTTCTTTTCATGTTCCCCAATAACCGTCCGTTTTTCTTCCATTAATTTTTCTTCTACTGTTTGGTCATTCATTTGCGCTGCAATTTTTCTACAAGTCACACATTCTTTTAAATGTTCCTCTACCATCTTTTTACTTGCCCCGCTGCATATGCTATCCTGATACAATGGTAGCAAATCCTGTATCACATCACAATTATATTTCATTCTTTTTTTCTCCTTTCGCAAGTTTTTCCTGTAATTTTAATTTTCCCCTGTGATACGTCACACGCGCCCAGTTTTCGGTCTTTCCAAATACTTTTCCGATTTCTCTGAAAGACAGCTCTCCAAATACTCTCAGCGAAAAAACTTCTCTGTATGGTTCTTCTATCTGATGAAGTGCCATATGTATTTCTAAATTTTGGGCTTTGGAGAGTACAGACTGCTCTGTATGATCCGCAGATTCTATATCTTCTTCTATCACTGTTTCTTTTTTTCTCTTTCGAAACACATCCGCACATAGATTTTTCGCGATTGCACAAAGCCATGTTAATTCGCTTGATTTTCCCTTAAATTCACTTTTCAACGCACGATAAAAGGTCTCCTGCGTCAATTCCTCTGCTGTCAGCGCATCTTTCATGATCGTCATAATATAGGAATATACATCCATATAGTAGGTCTGATATAATTTCTCTATATACGTACTCTTTTGGGCACTCACAATCTGCTCACCTCCTTTGTTTTCATCCATTAGACGGTAGAAATTCCATTTCGTTACAAATTTTTTTGTTTTACACACAAAAAATTCCAAACGCAATCTATTTTTGCGTCTGGAATTTTTCTATCCTCACCTATTTTGCCATTCTTCTATCACGCAGTGATGTGCTTTCGTTTTCTTATCGTAAGTGATGCCCACCAGTAAAAGATCACCCGTGTATTGCAGCAGTGATTCCGGATACTTCTTTTCTTTGATCTGGTTTAAGGCTGTGTCTGCCTTTTTATTCCACTTCAATTCCACCACAAGAGCCGGATAATCTGCAACATACTCTGGCTTCGGTACATACACAAAATCAGCAAAACCTCGCCCTGTCGGAAGCTCTCTGACAGGTTTGAAATAATACTGCATGGAACTCAGATAAGCAATCGTCAATACACTGCTGAGTGAATTCTCATTGTTGTACTGAATCGATGAAGCGTATGCATCATGAAACTTTTCCATACCAAAAGCAACCGCTTCTGTATCCATGTCCAATGTCGCATTCAGCAGATCCTCCGATTGCTGCTCAAATTCAACCAGTTCGTTCCATTTCTTTTCTTCCACAGCATCCAGAAACTCTCCTCGAATTTCTTCGTTCGGAATATAGGCGCACTCCCGATTCTGATTGTATGCAAGGTATCCAAGATGAATCAGAACGGTAATCACATCATTTTTATTTTTGAAAGACACCATATCATTCTGAAAGGAAGATGTCCGGACCTTCACCTCATCCCCCGCAAGCATAGTAATAATTGCCGTTTTCAATCCATCAAAGTCTTTATTGATTAAAGGAAGAATCGCTTCATACGTTCCTGTTTTTGACCAGTAACTTTGGTAAGTACCATCCGTCATCAGATTGACTACCGCATTTGGATTGTAAACATGATACGTTCCGATTTCATATCCATCATACCAGCGTTTTACTTTTAGAAAATCATGACCATATGTTTCACAAAGTATTTTTACTTCTTCCTCCGTGAAGCCAATGTACTCTGCGAAAGGTCCCGGGCTTATCATGGTATACTGTTTGAAATTATTCAACGAGGACTCCGATAATACTTTCTTGATTGGCAGGATTCCTGTCAGATACGCCAGACTGATAAATTTTGTTGGTTCTACGCCTTTGAACATTCCACGAAGAAAATTGATATATTCATCCTGCACGATCTGACTCAGTTTCGTATCACGAATCGGCGCGTCCCACTCATCAATGATCACAACGAATTTCTTTCCGGTCGTTTCTCGAATATGCGACATTGCCCCATAAGCAGTCTGATCCGAATCTGGAATGGATGAAGCATATGTTTTTTTCAGTTCAGTCAGCATGTTGTGGTTCAGATACTCTACAATTTTCTCCGGATTTCCTGCATCCATCATACACCATTGCACATCAAAATGGATGACATCATATTTATTCAAATACTTCTCAAAAGATTCTCTGCCTGAGATATTCAAACCGGAAAACATTTCTTTTGAATCGCAGCCCTTGCTGTAATAAGCTGTCAGCATATTGGCTGTGACTGATTTTCCAAAACGTCGTGGACGACTGTTACAGATAAATTGATCCATTGTATCGATCACATGATTGGTATACTCGATCAATCCGGTTTTATCTACATATATTTCAGAATTCAATGTTTTTTGGAATGCACTATTATCAGGATTTAAAAAACGTCCCATTACTTCACGCTCCGTTACTGAAAACTTATAAAAAGTTATAAACTTTTATGTTTCATTCCTACTTCATCGTGTATGCTTTTGTAGCAAATAAATTCAGCTACTACTCACAGGTTCTTGTACACTCCATAGGCGTAAATTCCTGACTAACGTATCAGTACACATCTGTATTAACTTGAAAGTGTTATACTACAGATTCTGGTTTAAGACATTTTCTCCATATCTTTTCAGATTTAAAGCTGCCTGATAGTCTCTGTCCATAACATTACCACACCCACATTTATAGATACGGTCTGATAACTTCAAATCTTTCTTGACAGCTCCGCAGCAACTGCATAATTTAGAACTTGGAAAGAATCTGTCTGCAATGATGATCGGAATCTTATTCCATGCTGATTTATATTCCATCTGTCGTCTAAATTCTCCAAAACATTGTTGCTGAACAGCTTTGGATAAATGTCTGTTCTTCATCATTCCTTTTACATTCAAATCTTCCATACAGATAAAACTTGGTTCTCGTTTTATGATCTCAGATGTTGTCTGATGTAAATAATCCTGACGAATATTCGTTAGTCTGTGATTTAATTTCAAAAGTTCTTTTTCACTTTTTATAATGTTGCATGTTTTGCAGTAACTTTCTCCTTCCTTATTTTTTCCATATTTTCTTGATATGGAACGCTGCAGCCTGCGTTTTCTCTTCTCTAACTTCTTTACTTTTTTTGTTTTATTTATATTCTGATATTTTTTTCCATCAGAACATATTGCGAAATCTTTAATACCCAGATCAATCCCGATACCTTCATTCGGTGAAACAGAAGCATGTTCTTCATCTTCGACACCAACCGTAAGATACCAATTTAGTCCGTCAAATTTTATGCGGGGATTGGTATATTTACAATCAGTCGGAATGCGACCATGCTCTGCCAGACGAATCCAGTTGAGTCTTTGTTTGTTCTTCTTTTTAGAGCCGGAGAATCCCTCCATTTTCACATGGGTATCTGTAAACTGGATTTTTACATTATCCTGATAAAAGGATGGAGCGGAATATTTTCTGCTCTTGAATCTCGGAAACTTTGCAAGTCCTTTAAAAAAACGTTTATATGCTTCACAGGCATCTTTGACTGCCTGTTTTGTCACATTATTTGAAACCTTATTCAGCCATGCATGTTCCTCTTTCTTCTTTAACTGTGTAAATTCTTTTCGCAAGTCACTGTCAGAGAGGAATTTTCCGCCGTTTTTATAATTCTCCCGTTCTTTTTCCAACGCTCAGTTATAGGCAAATCTTGCAGTGTTAGCATATTTAAATAATTTCGTTTTTTGTTTGTTATTCGGCAGCAACATTACTCTGATTGTTTTTATCATTGTTTTCACCACCTTCTTCTATTAATTCTTTTACAAGTTTTCTTGCTTTATTAGCACGTATACCTTGTAATTATTATAAAAGCCAACACATATTTATAGCTTTTTATAAGTTATATTTAACTGTTTCAAACCTCTCAAACGTGCATATGCATCAATTTTATTTGGATTGTACCATATCCACGGGACAAAAACAACCTGATGTTACTATTCACACTTTATATGGGTGTAAGTGTGTGGGCGGAAACTGTGTATTGGAGACGGTAGGCTGAGATCTGTTTCTGGGGTGGAAATGTGTTACGAACAGAACGTATTCGGGATTTAATAAACATATTCTGTACGGATCATTTATCTTCCCATGCGATATTTTTCAAAAAATGTGCCAGATCGACTACGTTTTAGATCAGTGAAATATATTTCGATCAAAATATTATTTTGAACTTCCAAAAAAGTATCGGGTTCACAACTCTTTTCCCCAGCGAAAAATATCTCATCCTTTCGTTTCCGATACACAGTTTCCGGGATTCGGCGGACACTGCGGACAGGGGTGGTGCAAACAGATGTGGCTTTGACAGAAATGCTAGTGAGTTCGGCTGGGTGGGGGTACGATGCCCTTGCTGTTTTACCGCTCGGCGGACTGGCTGTGCGTAGGTGTATGCCTGGGAAAGAGTCCGATTTTGAGTCTTTCCCAGGCATACACCTGCGTGCAGACTGTCCGACATTCGGAAAACAGCAAAAATAAAGCATCGTACCCCCACCCAGCCGAAACTCGACTTCATTTCTGTCAAGCCACATCTGTTTGCGCCACCCCTGTCCGCTGCGTCCGCCGAATCCCGGAAACGTCCGCCCAGGAATCCCCCCGGTTGAGATATTTTTCGCGTCCCGTCTTTTTCAAAGAGTGGTGGGGCCGATACCGTTTCGGGTGGCCAATAAAGTCCCGTCCGCAACACTTACATCCATATAAAGCGTAAATATAGTGTAAAAAAAGAAAAAACGAACTTTCCAAAAATAAATGTCGTTATTGCTTATCAGACACAACGATTCCTCGTTCTGTAAAAACCTTCTTTGCCACAAATATTGCATTTAACACCCTCGGAAAGCCAGTATAAGGAATGCACTGAATCATCGTTTCAATCATTTTTTCCGGAGTGAGTCCGACATTCAACGAACCATTGATATGTACTTCTAACTGTGACTCACATCCACCTGCCGTTAATAGGCTTGTTATGGTGATCATTTCTCTTTCCTGCAAACTAAGCTCCTGTCGCGGATAAATATCACCAAATGCAAACTCAACAATATATTTCCCCACATCCGGTGCAACCTCTTCCAATGATTTTATTACACTTTCACCTCCCACTCCATCAATTTTTATTAACTGCTCCATTCCTTTTTCAAAACGTGTCTGTTCCATTTGCTTTTACCTCCTAAATGTTTTACAATTAGTAGCATATTACTTAAACTATGGTTTAAGTCAAGAACTTTTTTGAGGTGAGAATATGACGATAGGAGAAATATCAGAAAAAACAAATCTTCCCGAAAGTACACTCCGTTACTATGAGAAAAAGGGGCTGATCAGAGTATCGCGCGACAAAAATGGCAGACGTGATTATGAAGAAAGTGACGTTGAATGGATCAAATTTATCCGACGCCTGAAAGAGACCGGAATGCTGCTAAAAGATATTCAAACGTACTCTGATTTACGGTATGTTGGAAAAAGTACAATGCCCGAGCGCCTGAACATCCTTCAATCACACAGACAATACGTATTAGAGCAGCAAATGAAATGGGCAGAATATCTGGAAAACTTAGATCATAAGATCGAGTTTTATGAACAATCTATCAAAGAAAATCGTTTATAATATCCTTTTCTCGCATTTTCTTTTATGGTATGATAGAAAAAAACATGGAGGAACTACAAATGGTAAAACCAATTATACGGGACGTATTTTTTCTTGGGCAAAAATCCGAGCCGGCTACAAAAAATGATTTGCAGGTTGGACGAGACTTGCTCGACACCTTACATGCAAACAAAGAACACTGCGTCATACATTTCTTTTCAAATCTTTTCATAAATTTTTCCTAATTTCTGTCACAAATCCTTTTTTTCAACGGTTATATATAGTGTAAACACAATACGTACGATTGTGAAAACATGCATGCCATGCTAAAATACCATGTACACCAGAAAGGAAGGGAAACTCATGCAAAAACCGGAAGCTCTGATTCAGTTTATGGAAAGTTGCTACCAGCTTTACGAGCAAAAAATGTATCAGGCTGCCTACCGGATTCTGCAGGACCGGGAATTAGCGGAAGATGCTGTGCAAGAAGCCTTTTTGAAGCTGATGCGGCAGAAAACCTATTTCGAGAATCCAGAATCCGATGACTGTAAAAAATATCTCATTACTGTCATCAAACACGCAGCCATTGATCTCTATCATAAAAAGAAGAAAGAACAGGACCTTTTATACTTTCCGAGCGAGGAAGAAACATTCGACCGCACATTCGTGGCACCGGAGTCCGAGGAAGAGATCGATTTAAACGAACTCATCGCACCGCTGCCACCAAAATATCATTCGGTCGTGACGTGCCTGACTTTGAAACAGTTATCTGTCAAAGAAACAGCAAAGGAGTTACATCTCACGGAAAGTACCGTAAGAAAACGGTTTGAACGCGCCAAACGAATTTTAAAAAAAAACTGGAAAGGAAGTCACGCATATGAAAAAGAATACAACCTGCACAGATCCAGAATTTGCTGATATCTCGATCGAAGAATTCGATGCTATGAACGAAACTCATACATTCTCCAAACAGTATGAAAAAAACAAGAAAAAAATGCTGCGCCAGTATCGGAAAGAACTGCTTTCGCCAGCCAGACATCGTTCTCTGAAAGTCGCTGCTGCCGCAGCCGTTGTCATCATTGCTGCGCCGATCGCGACAAATGCTGCCACAAACGGGGAATTGTTCAATCGCATCTGGGGCACGCTCGGTCACAAAACGATCGAATCCCATGAGGAAGTGATCCAGGAAGAGGGAAAAGAACCTTTTACTGTTACATTCCCGAAAAAAGAATATGAAAAAGCAGATCCGGACAAAGCCCAGGAACTAATCGGTGACAGTCTTTCCACAAAACCGATCATAAAAGACATTGGTGATACCAGACTTACCATTACTTCGGCCGTCAGTGACGGCAATGTCGCTGTGGTTGAATTTTCCCTTCATCGGGACGGTGGTGTAAACTGTCTCAATTATAGTCAATTGGATAATGAAACCAAAGGCGCCTGGTTCAATGATGAAACATCCCATTTTGATTTTTATTTTCTTGACTGCTGTGATAATCTATATGTCGATCTGGAGCGTTCCACCAGCGATACCCTGTACTGCTACGATTACATGGCAAAAGATGTGTTTGGCGAAACGCATAAGGATCTCCGATTAAAGCTCAAGCAATATCCGGGTACAATAAAAGAATATTATGACAACTTCCCGAATCCGGATACGGAAGATGAAAAAGTCTACGAAACGTATGCCAGCCAGATAAACACCGAGATCATCACAATCCCGATTCAGAAAGAAGTGGAAAAACAGACCTTCGCCAGTAAGGGACACGGAACCGTCACGTTTTCTTCCCTCGGCATGAAAGTCAATCTGTCCAAAGCACTCGGTCTTCCACACACGGAAGCGGAGAGTCCAGACTCTCTCTATTATGTAGCTGTAAATTATAAGGACGGCTCAAAGTATGTCATGCGCGAATCAGATAAAGAAGGTGTGCACGATTGTCCGCAGGATATTGATAATACCAGCTACGCTTGTGAAGATATCAATGCAAATACCATTTATGTATTTAACCGGCTGATCGACACTTCGCAAGTGGAATCCATCACATTCAACGAAACCACCTATCTTCCAAACTAGCCGTTTGATTCGAATTTTACAAGTAACGAAAAGAGGGAGTTGCTCACTCCCCCTTTCGTTTTTATTTTTTAGGTTTGCGGCTGTTACACGATCACCACAAGTCCAATCGGATTATATGATAATATTTTGTTTTAAAGCAACCCCACTTCTTTTTTGGCCAATTTGTCTACGAGTTCGTTTCCAGCAATATTGGTATGTGCTTTTACATGATAAAAATTTACTTTGATTTTTTGACTCAGCTCGTCGAAACGTCTGACATATTCTTTTGCGATCGGTTTTTCCGCTTTCCAACGCTTCCCGGAAGTCGCCCAATGACCAATTCCTGCATAATCGAAAAAAATGACGATATGCTCTGCGCCCATTTCAATCGCTTTTTCAATCGCGGATAACGAACCAAATGCTTCGCCCGGAATCTGTCTGGAAACGATAAATGTTTCTTCATTTCCATGACCGGAAACCGTCTCCTCCACTCCGTTTACATGGACCAGTCCACCATAACCATATACTTTTTCTCCATGATCATCCTCATTGTAGGAGCCATCTACAAATGCATAGTTTTCCGGCATTTTAGGCGGCAGCTCATTGGTATCTAAATGATCCTCTTGAAAAAATGTTTGCAAATCAAAATGTTCCCAATCACTTGTTTTCTTTACATCTGCCTGCATCTGTGAACCGCCGTTTTCCATCCATGTGCGTGCTTCTTCTTCACTCAGAAATCCTTTGAATGCCGCATTAGAAAATCCGACCGTCTGCTTTTGACATTCCGCGTATGTACGATAAATCCCCGGTTTTCTGCCCCGTAAAACTGCGTAATAATTATATTTTGCCATTTTTCTCTCCTAATTCTTTTTCTTTTCATTATATTTCATTTAGGATTGACAAACAAGGCTTGACTTTCTTTTATACACGGTAAACGCAAGCTTTTCTGTTTCTGTTCATTTTTTACGCTTTATATGGGTGTAAGTCTTTGCGAGCTCTACTTTATTGGCCTCCCACTACGTTATCTTTTCCACTACTTTTTGGGCATTTTGACGAAAAATATCTCAACCGAGGGGGATTTC
>JBJENW010000336.1:0-6888 GCA_051880395.1 Lachnospiraceae bacterium
ATTGAATTTTCCAGGCGCATCGGCACTTATTCAAGTGCGAAGTTTGAGTTACATATAAAAGAGGTGTTGAAAATAGAAAACAGTATATTTTTGAAAGAGGATCATTTCATTGTTCATATCGTTCCTGAAACGAAAAGAATACAAAGCGGAAAAACTCATTTGGGAAATGTAACGGATCTGTGCGAAGCAAATTGTCCTGTAGATTGCCTGAAGAATTTGGTGAAAGTTACGGCAGTTTTTCATGACGCAGGAAAAATGGGGCCGGATTTTCAGCAGTACATGGAAGAAATTAAAGAAAAAGGAATAGATGCATACCGGAGGCAGATTGATCATTCCTCCGCGGGAGGCAGAATGATCGAAGCAATTGTGGGGAATAGGCTTGTTGCAAAGATGGCGGCAACAGCTGTCTATTCTCATCATGGACTGCAGGATTGTATTGATATGAATACAGGAAAGACACTTTCGGAAAAGCGAGGTGAAAACGATATTGCATTTAAAATTACGGAAGAAAGATATTATCAGCTCTGCGACAAAACCATTTTGACTCGCTGGCTTTTCCAGGCACATCAGGATGTACAAAAAATGTATCGGAATATAACAGAAAAGATTGGAGGATGTGAAGCAGAAGGAAAGTACGGGGACATGGAATTTTTTTGGGGTATGTATGAGCGTCTTCTTCTTTCTGTGCTGATAGACAGCGATTGGAACGATTCTGCAAGTTTTTTTGAAAATGTATCACTTCCGGAAAGATTTTCGGAAGAACAGATGCAGGCGGTCTGGGAAGATATGATTGCAAATTTTGAGAACTATATGAAGAATTTGAACAGGGGCAGCCGAAAAAGTGTTTTGGACGGCTATCGGAGTGAAATATCTGATTTGTGTTATCAGGCTGCTGGAGAGAAGGCACATCGGTATCTTCTGACTGTTCCGACGGGGGCAGGAAAAACACTCAGCAGTCTGCGGTTTGCTTTGCATCATGCGAAACAATACCGGAAAAGGCATATTATTTATGCGGCTCCATTTAATGTCATTTTGGAACAAAATGCCGATGAGATTCGAAAAGCAGTGGGCTGCGAAGAATACGTTCTGGAACATCATTGCAATGTGGTACAGGAGGACGAGGAACATGAACACATATACAGAAAACTGACAGAAAGCTGGAATTGCCCGATCGTTGTGACTACGGCAGTAGAAATGTTGAATACCCTATTTTCTGGGCAGAAAAGTAGTATACGCCGTATGCATAATCTTTGCAACAGTGTGATTATTTTCGATGAGGTACAAGCATTTCCGTTGTGCTGTACAGACCTATTTCATCTGGCGGTTAATTTTCTTACAGAGTTTTGCAATACAACCGTAGTTCTTTGCTCTGCAACGCAGCCTTCTGTATCCCAACGAAAAGAGAATAATGTGATGAAGTGTCGGGAAATGGCAGGAAATATGAACCGATATTTGGATGCATTTCGGCGGGTGGAAATAGAGGATAAACGAGATATGCTTCCAGGTGGCATGAACATAGAACAGGCTGCGGAATTTGTTTTGGAGTCTGCTGAAAATTATGATAGTGTGCTTGTGATCTTGAATACGAAAAACGCAGCGAAGATGCTTTATGAAGCTTTGGCAAAAGGAGAAAAAGCCGGATCTGATTTGTATCATTTGAGCAATAATATGTGCCCGGAGCATCGAAACGATGAACTGGAAGCAATCAAAGAAGCGCTGCAGGATGGCAGGCGGGTCATCTGCGTTAGTACACAGCTCATAGAAGCAGGCGTAAATTTTTCGTTCGGGTGTGTGATTCGTTCTCTGGCAGGTCTGGACAGTTTGATTCAGGCAGCCGGCCGTTGTAATCGCCATAAAGAAAAGAAAAAACCGGGAAAAGTGTATATTATACAAATGTCTGGAGAGGCTGAGAAACTGGAGCATTTGTATGAAATAAAAAGAGCGCAGGTTTCTTGTGCCAGGTTTCTGGATGAATTTAACGAAGAATCGGAGAGGTTTAACGGAGAACGGGAGTCGCAGGAATCTGTCAGAAGGTATTATGATCTGTTTTATGCAGGATTGGAGGAAGAGGAGACGAAATATCCGGTTGTGATCGAAGGCAGCGTGAAAACAAATCTGGTGGAATTGTTGGGGAAGAACAGGCTGGGAAAAGAGCAGTACCGCCGATGTCACGGAGGCAAAATACCAGAGCTTCCGCTAAATCAGGCATTCCGGACAGCCGGGGAGAAATTTGAAGCAATATCGGATGATGGAAAGATTTCGGTGGTGATTCCTTATAACCGGACGGCAGAGCAACTTATTGCGAAGCTCGAAAAGGGAAATATGTCACTTCCTGAGCAACGAGCAGTTCTTAGAAAACTTCAGCGTTTTACGATCGGCATTTCTCCGTGGATGAAGGAGAAGCTGAAAGATGCAGTTTATCATGTTGGTGAAGCTGATATACTGGTTTTAAACCGTGATTATTATGATGATAAGACCGGTATAAGCGATAATGGTGCCTGCCATCAGTAAAATTGGGAGAGGCCAATAAGATATAATAAATCTTACAAAGAAAGGAGGTGCTTATTATACCACAAAGTTACACGCTAGAATTAAAAAAGAAGATTGTTCGTCATCATGAAGAAGCAAAAAAGGAGAATTTTTTCTTAAAAAAAGAGGTGGCGTTCTTTGTAAAGGAAATTACATGAACCAGAAGGCGATTTGTGTTTACCACTTTGGGGGCATTGCTTACAGATGCAAAATCAGAAGTAGGAACTAATAATTTGATAGATTACCTGCATCAGATTTGCATCATCTTTATAGATGCGGAACTACGCAGTATCATTGGTTTTAAACATACGATTGATGAGTTTAACTGCTCCAATCTTAAACAGGAACTCTTTGAACAAAAGAAGTACAGAGAAAGGAAAATATAGACCAGGGAGGTGAAACTGTGAAGAAATACAGAAACACCATAGAATTTGAAGTATATGGGAATTATGCATTATTCTCTGATCCGGTGACGCGTGTGGGAGGAGAAAAGACAAGCTATCATATTCCGACATATGAGGCATTGAAAGGAATTGTGGAAAGCGTATTTTGGAAGCCATCCATAATGTGGATTGTCGATGCAGTCCGCATTATGAATCCGATTCAGACAGAGACGAAAGGAGTGCGTCCAATCAGCTATAACGGGGGAAATGAACTGGCATATTATACGTATCTGAAAGATGTGCGTTATCAGATACGGGCTCATTTCGAATTTAATCCGAATCATCCAGAGCTGAAAGGAGACTGGAATGAAAATAAACATCATAATATAGCAAAGCGTATGGTAAAACGGGGCGGAAGAAGAGATGTTTTTCTGGGAACAAGGGAATGCCAGGCTTTTGTTGAACCCTGCATTTTTGGAGAAGGGAACAGCTTTTATGATTCTATGCCGGGAGAACGGTCCTATGGCTTTATGTATCATGGAATTACATATGCGGATGAGGCAATTTTACCGGAAGAAAAAAATAAAATGACAGTGAATTTCTGGCGTCCGGTTATGAAAACGGGAGGAATCATAGAATTTATACGTCCTGAAGAATGTATAGAAAAGCGTTTCATTAAAGAAATGAGTGTGAGAACATTTGGTAAAAAGAACTTTTCTGGACTGCAGGAGTTTACGGAAGAGGAGGTGGCAGATTGAGCTGGGCAGAAGATCTGCTTGAATTGTATGAGAAAAACAATTCGAAAGTGGGAATCATTGAATATAAAGTATATAAGAAAAAGGAGAAAACGGAAAGAATTCCTTTTGTATTACTGCCTCCCTTTCATACCACGGTGATTGCGCAGATTGAGGTAACAATTGATGAAAGGGGGAATTTTCTGCGGGCATCGCAGGTAGATAACGAAGACAAAATGACTGTTATACCGGTGACGGAAAAATCCGGAAGCCGTACAGCCGGGAAAGAGCCGCATCCATTGTGTGATAATCTGCAATATCTGGCGGGAGATTACGGGCAGTATGTAAAAGATGAAAGCGAAGCAGAGGTGTGCTATGAGCTTTATATTCAGGCTCTGGAGCAATGGCATTTGTCATCATATACGCACAAAAAAGTTGATGCGATTTATGCTTATCTGAAGAAAAGGACCTTAATAAAAGATCTGGTAAAAGCAAAAATTTTGGTTCTGGGAGAAGATGGAACTCTGGACGAAATGGTAAAGATAAAGAATATGAATCAAAACAAAGCTTTTGTTCGTTTTGTTGTCAGACAGAGAGTGTCTGAACAGATTTCAGAGGATGCCTGCTGGAAGGACCGGTCTCTGCAGGCGTGCTTTATAGAATATTATCGTTCTATGCAGGGAACAAAAGAACTGGATTATCTGACTGGAAAGCAGGAATCTCCCTCCTATCTTCATTCAAGAAAGATAAGAAATGAGGGGGATGGAGCTAAATTGATTTCCTCTAATGACGATAACGGCTTTACTTATCGGGGACGTTTTACGAAAAAGGAACAGGCATTTTCTATTGGAAGTGAAACCTCTCAGAAAATACATAATGCATTGAAATGGATTATAAGAAAGCAGGGGCAAAGTTTTGACTCTTTGACCATTGTGGTCTGGGAATCTGGTTCAGCCGTTATGCCGTTGTGGAATGTGGATACAGAAACGGTGAGTTCCGGGATACCGGAAACCGACAGCCATGAAGTGTCAGAAAAAAATGAGACGTTTTTATTCATTGACGAATTTGCTGAGGAATACATGGAAGATGAAAAACGGGAATATGTTTCAGACGAAAATCCAATAACCGCAGAGCATTTTTATCAGGCATTGAACGGATATAAAAAACGGGTAGATAACACATCAAAGATGATTTTGATGGCATTTGACGCGGCAACAACCGGTCGTCTTGCTCTGACCGAGTATAAAATGCTGGATACTGCCCGATATCTGGAGAATATAGAAAAATGGCATATGCAGTGTGCCTGGTTACATGGAAAAATAAAGGATGGAGAGAAAAAATGGTATTATGGTGTTCCGGGTGTGAAGGATATTGCGGATATTCTTTACGGGTCGGAGACAAAGGGCCTGTTAATGATCAATGATAAGAACAAAAAAAGAATGTATGCGGAGATCGGAAAGCGGTTAATTCCCTGCATATGGGATGGGAGGGATATTCCCTGGGATTTGGTGAATCTGGCAGTCAATCGGGCATCTGCACCACAGGCTTATAAAGAATTCTATAACTGGAAAAGAGTTCTGGCGTTGGCATGCTCTTTTGTAAAAAAATATAGATTCGACAAAAAGAAGGAGGAATGGAATATGGCATTGGACAAGAATTGCAGCGACAGAAATTATTTATATGGAAGGCTGCTTGCGGTGGCGGATCGGATTGAATATAAAACGTATCTCATGGAAAATGATGCCGGACGAATAACAAATGCGAAACGATACATGAGTACTTTTGCGCAGAGACCATTTGAAACCTGGAAGGTAATAGAAGAAAACATACAGCCGTATCTTAGTAAGCTTCCGGCGGCAGAAAGGCGATATTATGAAAATCTAATTGACAGCATCTGCCAATTATTTGATGTGAACAGTTTTCTGGAGAATCAGCAGCTGGATGGTTTGTATCTGCTGGGATTTCACAGTCAGTCGTTTGACTTGAGACGATACAAAAAAGAAGAGAAAGGAACGGAGGAAAAATAAATGAGCGCATTAAAAGGAAAAATTGATTTTACATTATTTATTAGTGTATGTAATGCAAACCCGAATGGAGATCCACTGAATGGAAACCGCCCCAGAATTAATCTGGACGGTTATGGAGAAATTTCAGATGTTTGCATTAAAAGAAAAATCAGAAATCGTTTCCAGGATTTGGGACAAAAAGTATTTGTGCAGTCAGATGACCGCTCGGATGATGGATTTCGAAGCCTGAAGGAGAGAGCAGACGGTTTTGGCAGATTAAAAGAGGCTCTTACCAAGAAAAAAACAGACAGGGATGTTTGTGCTCAAATTGCATGTGAAAAATGGATTGACGTGAGAAGTTTTGGACAGGTATTTGCTTTTAAAGGAGAGAATGTTTCTTTTGGAGTGAGGGGGCCCGTGTCGATTCATCAGGCAGTAAGTTTGTCACCAGTAGATATTATTAGCATGCAGATTACAAAAAGTGTCAACAGCGAGGCAAAAGATACGAAAGCATCGGATACGATGGGGACAAAACACAGAATCGGATATGCAGTTTATAAGGTTATGGGCAGTGTGAATGTCCAGCTGGCAGAAAAAACCGGTTTTTCTCAGGAGGATGCAGATTTGCTGAAAGAAGCATTAAAAACGTTGTTTGAGAATGATGCGTCATCCGCAAGGCCAGAGGGAAGCATGGAGGTGTGCCGAATGTACTGGTGGCAACATAAGGAGAAAACTCCGGCAGCGTCCAGTGGAATGATTCAGAGAAGTTTTCATATAAATGAGGTCAGACGGGCGAAAGATTTTAAAGATTATGAAATCAGCTGGAACTTGGAGGGGTGTGTAAAGCCGGAGGTGTATGATTTTGTATGATGAAGATGATTTTCTTCATCTATCCGGAATTTAGCATTTTACATTTTGCCGCCGGCCGTGGGCAGGAGATCTGAATGAGTATTCGCCGTTTTTTGCAAAATAAAAGCAAAGTGAGATATGTTGGAGAGAAAATGATTTTTGACCTGTCAAAGACATTGATTTTTAGTGCGAATATCATGTAAACAGAAATTGTCTGAGGATTCGCACCAGATTCCACCGTTTTATTCGGAGAAATTGGATTTTAATATTATGAACAAACGAAAAAATTGAGCGTTTTTTGGCGAAATGTATTATAATATTGAGTAAAACTTTTAGAAAATTGTCAAGTTTTGCTGTCGACCTCCTTGCGAGGTCGTGAGTTGAAAT
>JBJENW010000337.1:0-6885 GCA_051880395.1 Lachnospiraceae bacterium
GACATCGGGATCAGTTTGACATCCTCTAATTTTAATTTCTGGATGCAGTAATTCGCGCTATAATAATTCTGCACCGAGTAATTTACATTATCATTTTCTACTGCTTCAATGCTTTGAGACAGGGAATCGAATGTCGCTTTTTCGTCATTGTCCTCCCCGTAAAAATAAGCTTTTTCCCCTTTTATAACGGCTGCTTTTCCCAAGTTTTCATCTTCGGAAATTTTTGCATTTTTTGTCACGAGCGCTTTCATAGCTGTCACATATGCCTTAGAGTATTTAACATTTTTTGCCTTGTCATACTGATTATCCATACAGGCGATCACATCAATCTCGCCTTTTTCCAGCGCTTTTACCATTTCTGCTGTATTATTATACGGAATCATTTTAAAATTTATTTTTGATTTTTCCGAAATTACATTGCAGACCTCTTTTGCCACACCACAGGCTGTATCGTTTTGCATACTATCTTTCCCGGTATCCTGAAATGGAAGCATACCGCGCAGATAGCCTGCATTCAACTCTTTTGTACGTTTCAGATACTGCTGCTCGGAATCGGAAAATTTTACTTCATAATCTAATACGACTTCCTTATTTTCCTTTGTGTAATCTTTGGTATCTTCATCGACCATATCCGGCGTTCGCGAGGATTCCCACCTTGTATTCCAGTCCGTCATGATATCATCGAAACTTTCATCCGCGAAACCGGCTGCTGCTGCGATCACACGTCGAATCTCATCCGTATTGCGGATATCGAGTTTCGAATGCAGCGCATCACTTTTCCGTTGAAATTCCGGTGTGGAGCCACGATTGTATAAAATAACCAGATTTTCAATGCTATATGCCTCCGGATATGGGTCCGATTTTACAATGGAAAGTGTATCATGGTCTGTCGCGTAACCGGATTCATCAATCATGAAATTGACAAACGCTTTTGCTGCTTCTTTATTTTCGCTGTTTTTATTGACTGCGTAACAATAATCTGTTGCAATTGTCGAATATTGCTTCCCGTCGATATTATTTGGAAACGGCATAAAGGAAATATCTTTTCCATGGGAACCGGCTGCTCTCATCTGCCCTAATGCCCATGAGCCGATACACATACAACCGATTTTTCCTTCATTCAACATTTCCTTCGATTTTGCCCAGTCGCTCTTTTGCGGATTTTCCTCACAAAGTCCCTGTGCCACAATATCGTACAATAATTTATATACTTTATAATGTGTCGTCCCCTCTAAATATGGATTTTTTTCATCCAAAAAAGCGGTTCCTTTATAATCCGAATTACCAGTCATCTCAACAAACGGGAAATCTTCCCAATACTGCTGTGTCCAGTTTGCCTCATAATTGGTATAAAATGGAATGGCATCCGTCCGTTCTTTGATCAGATGCAGATCTTCCAAAAATTCATCAATGGTTGTCGGCAGCTCTGTGATACCTGCATTATAAAATACACGACTGTTATATAAAAATCCAGACAAATAGGCATCCGAAGCAAGACCATATACCGTACCATTTACCACTTTACTCTGCTCCAGAAACGCATATTTATTCGACAAAACCTCTGATCTTCCCAATGGTTCGAAACGCTGCGCATACTCTGAGGTATCCATGTAAGACGGCACAAACATCACATCTCCTGGGCTTCCCTGATCCATTCGAACCCGGAGATCTTCCTCATAATTATTTAGATAATTATAGTGTACTACAATATTCGGATATCTCACATGAAACGCATCAATGTATGCCTGAAAGCTCTCCACATCATAGTTTAGATTCACTTCTATTTCACCAGAAATATCCGTATCTATGCTTCCATTTTCCGTAGCCAGCACACAATCCGGTACACCAGTCAAAAGCATTGCACCGATCACAAAAAATCCCACTAATCTTCTTTTCCATTTTTCTCTCATATGTATCCTCCACATCCATTCCTTCGCAGATTTTCGTCACAAAAGCAATTTCTGTCTTTTGTATGCGAATACATTCTCTCCGAATTTTATATCGGTAAAAATCATAATTTTCTACATATCTTTCTCTG
Organism: Lachnospiraceae bacterium; assembly: GCA_051880395.1. Classification (GTDB taxonomy): domain Bacteria; phylum Bacillota; class Clostridia; order Lachnospirales; family Lachnospiraceae; genus JBJENW01. Next base: position 2,039 of record JBJENW010000337.1, read on the forward strand.
CAATTTCCGCGTCTTTAAAAAAATAGTGCAAAATATCTGAATATTTCTCTCCTTTTTCTGCCATTTTTTGTGCTGTATATTGGCTTAACCCAAATCCATGTCCGATTCCTTTCGTCACGATCCGTATCTGATCCTCCTTTTTTGAAAGAAAAAAACAGGCGGATGGAAGCGACAGCCAGTTTCGAAATGTCTCTCCTGTAACGCATTCTTCCCCTATCTGCAGTTGTATCACATACTGTGCTGCATCCCTCTTTTTTACGATCAGTGTATCCGCAATGGCTGCCTCATCTCCCTCATAATCCGGAAAATTTTTTTTGATAGACTGACAGATCTGTTTCGGCGACATTACAAACACTTGCAGATAACCGTCTGCCTCCCGATCCGCTGCACAATCCACACTTTCCAGATACGGATAGTGTTCCTTTAAAGCATCTTCCTGCGCCGGTCTTGTTTCCCCTGCGCTCACGGCATGATACGCGGCATTGATCGGCTCCTTTTTGTATAACAGTATTTGCTGTTCGGTTTGCTGCACAGCTTTTTGCAGTCGTTTCCAGTTTTTTTCATACTGCGTGCCCCACATTGTCTGAAGCTGCTGCTTCGTTTTCGCCTGTGGCATCTCCTCTTGCTTTTTTTCTGCATAGGCAATTTCCGTACGTGCGATCACCGCCTGTGCTTTAAGCATCTCCATTGGTGCTTCCACTGCGATCTGATTTGCCAGCACCCCCAAAAGGCGTTGATCATCCTGCTCTCTCTCTGCCTCTTTAAGAAGCCGCTCTCTTGTTTTTGATTGATTATGTTCTATGATCGCTCTCTGATTTTCCCGTTCTGCCACCTGAAGAGACACTTGCGTCGCCAAAAACGGAACCTCTCCGAGTCCTTGAAACAGAAGTGTAAATACGAACGGAAGCAGGCTTAAGAAAAAAAGAGCGCAAAAAAAGGTCTTTTTCTTCTCACTCATATCATTACTATATGTACAAGCAAGAAAAAATAGACCTTTTTTTCATCTATGCTTCAGATTCAAACTTTTCCCCGATCAGATCCGAAAGCCGTGCAAACTGTTCTAATGTCAATGCCTCTCCCCGGATGGTCACAGGCTGTCCAAGTTCTGTGATGACCGCCTGAATCTGTTCTTTTGACAACGGGATATCCGGCGCATTGTTCAGGCCGTTTGCCAGTGTTTTCCGTCTCTGGTTAAATGAGGCGCGGATGATACGAAACATCAATTTTTCGTCCTTCACCTCTACCGGCGGTCTGCTGTGACGCGTCAGTCGAATGACTGCCGAACCGACTTTCGGACGCGGGATAAAACAGTTTGGCGGGACATTGGCTATGATCTCCGGTTCTGCATAATATTGCACGGCAAGGGAAAGCGCACCGTAATCCTTTGTGCCCGGGCCGACCTGCATCCGGTCTGCCACTTCTTTCTGCACCATAACGGTGATGCTTTCGATCGGAACGCGACTCTCAAACAATCCCATGATGATCGGTGTCGTGATATAATATGGCAGATTTGCCACCACTTTGATCGGGCGGCCGCCGTTTTTTTCCTCGGCTAACGCCTGGATATCGACTTTTAAGATATCGTTGTGAATGATCTCCACATTGTCATATCCTTCTAGTGTATCCTTTAAGATCGGAATCAGATTGTCATCAATCTCGACCGCGATCACCTGTCTGGCTTTTTCGCAGAGATACTGGGTCATCGTGCCAATTCCCGGACCGATCTCTAAAACCAGATCGTCTTTCGTTATCTGTGCAGAATCAATGATCTTCTCCAAAACATGTGTATCTATCAGAAAATTTTGACCGTATTTTTTTTGAAAATTAAACTGATATTTTTGCAGCACTGCAATGGTGTTCTGCGGATTTCCTAATGTCGGCATACTGTTTTCCTTTCTTTTATCTCTTACTTGGCAACAAAGGTTTTTGCCTTCGTCCAATGTTTTTTCTCTTCCTTAGAGGTACAGGCGTACTGCGTGTCACGCAACATATAGTTTCTGCCTTTTTTCAACTTATACCCATATTTCAGCTTAACCGTAATGGTATTACTTCCTTTTTTCGTCTGCGCTTCTGCTTCATATGGCATTTCCGGATCTTTCATGTCGCGAATGAACATCGTCCATTTTATCGTTCCACTTGTTTTTATCTTGTTTGGATGAGACTGTGTCAGCACATCCGGATCTAATTCTTCCTCACTGTATGGCTCATAACACTGCAGCGCAAACGCCTGTTCCTCTGTGATCTTCTTTTTCAATTTTACGGTGATCGCATTTCCTTTTCCGCTGACGCTTTTTATCTGAAACTGCTTCTTACTTCCCACAGCAGTCGGATCTGTTTTTTCGTCATAATTGTGCAGGGCACAACGAATCACATCGATTTTTGCCAGTTGCGGAATGACGATATCCTGTGTCGGCTGTCCATTTTTGTACCCAAATCCGTTGTACAGCTTAGACAACTCTTTTCGGCTGTTACGCGCTTTTCTCACTTCCTGCAGGGCATTGTAAACCGCAACCCGGTTTTTTGCTGTAATTCCGTTTCCATATGCGTTTGTCAGTGTTTTCACCTTTTTTCGAATCGTATCGTACTTTGATGCCTGTGTATGAAGAACATCTTTCGCCGCAATGATCACAGAAATTTCCGCTTTCGTATTTTTGTATGTCACAGTGACTTTTGCAGTCCCTTCCTGTATCGGCGTCACCACGCCAGTCTTCGCATTTACGCGCAGATTCGCTGTATTTTCACTCTTATAGCGACAACTTTTTTCTTCGGATGCCGCTTTTTGTGTAAGAATATCCCGATTCTGGTTGATCTTACACAATTGTACAAAATCACCAATGTTAAATTTCTGTCCCTTTTCCACGCGCACGATACAGGAAAAATAACGCTGATCGATACTTCCTTCTGCGTGCTGCAGATGATATGGAACATTTAATACATTCTGACAGGAAGACGCTGTTTTATACTCTGCCGCCTGTGCTGTCAGAGCAGTTTGTGTTTCTGCCTGAACCTGCTTTGGCAGTACTCCTGGTGCGATCACACCTGCAAAAATCGTCAGGGCACCGCATACCGCAAGACATTTTTTCCAACTTTTCATGACACACGTCCCTTTCTTTTTCCGAATTATACGGACAGATCATTGAACCTTTTTAAATAATGTTTTTGCATTCCGATTCGTCTGCTCGATGATCTCCTCCTCAGGGATCTCCTTGATCTGTGATAAGACAGATACGACATGTGGAATATAATACGAGCAGTTGCGCTCCCCACGGTGTGGCTCCGGCGCCATATACGGACAATCCGTCTCCAAAAGGATTCGATCTAATGGCAGCATTTTTGCCACTTCTTTTAATTTCTTTGCATTTTTAAAGGTCAGGACACCGCCGATTCCGATGTAGTAGCCCATCTTCAAAAACTCCTGCGCCATCTCCACCGAATACGAATAGCAATGGATCACCCCGGGGATATTTTCGGCGTGAAGTTCCTTCATTAACTGCAGGGTATCCTCCGCCGCATCTCTGGAGTGAATGATCACCGGCAGATTTTGCATTTCTGCAACCTGCATCTGTCTGGCAAACCAGATGCGCTGATTTTCCTGCACTGCCGGCTCTTTGTCCCAGTAATAATCCAATCCGATTTCTCCTACCGCTGCCACTTTCGGATTCCGACACTGCACCGTCAGCCAGTCCATGCCATCCTCATCCAGACAGCCGAGGTCGCTTGGATGTACCCCGACTGCTGCATAAACATGCGGATACTGTTCTGCCAGCTTGATGCTTTTTTCACTGGTCAAAAGATCCGATCCGACATTTATCACATACTCGATTCCATGTTCCCGCATTCCGCGAAGCAGCTCGTCGCGGTCCGCATCAAATTTTTCATCCTCATAATGTGCATGTGTTTCAAAAATCATCGTTTTATCCTCTTGCACCCCTTAACAGATTTCTGCACCGGACGGCATTTCTTTTTCCGGTTTCATCAAAGCAAGTTCTCCGTTTTCATCTTCTGCGCAAAGGAGCATTCCCTCTGATAACACACCTGCTAATTTTGCCGGTTTTAAATTCACTAAAACCATGACTTTTTTGCCAACCATTTCTTCCGGTGTGTAGTATTTGCGAATACCGGAGACGATCTGTTTGATCTGGCTTCCGATCTTCACCTGAGAGCAGAGTAGTTTTTTCGACTTTGGCACTGCCTCACAGGAAATGATCTCACCTACCTGGAACTGCATTTTTTCAAAATCGTCAAATGTGATCTCTTCTTTCGGTTCGATATCGATTCCTGTTTCCTCCTCTTTTTCGGCTCCGGCTTCTGCTGCTTCTTTTTTCTGTGCCTCACAGATGGCATTGATCTTTGGCTGGATCTCTTTCGGATCGATTCTCGCAAACAGAATCTCCGGTTTTTCCACTACCTTCGTGCCACTCTCGTACAGACCGAACTGATCGAGCAGATCATAGTCGCGCAGTGTGGTATTTAACTGTGCCACAATTTTATCTGCGGTATCCGGTAAAAAACTGTGCAGAAGTGTTGCACCGATGGTGATCGACTCGACCAGATTATACAATACTTCGCTCAGACGCGGTTTTGTCGCTTCATCTTTTGCAAGAATCCACGGGGTTGTCTCGTCGATGTATTTGTTACAACGGCGGAACAGTCCAAATACTTCCGTGATGGCATCTGCCACACGCAGTTTTTCCATTTTCTCTTCCACCGTTTTGCGTGTTGCTGTGACAACGGCTTTGAGATCCTCATCCACAGCCTCGGTCACACCCGTTTTAGCAACCACACCGTCAAAGTATTTATTGCTCATGGAAATGGTACGGTTCACCAGATTTCCAAGGATATTTGCC
>JBJENW010000338.1:0-6876 GCA_051880395.1 Lachnospiraceae bacterium
TCCGTTTTGACCAAAGAATTAATTTGCCTTAAACAGAGGTACTGAACAGTTACGTTTTTAAATTAATTTTAACACTTCCTGCTTGTGAAGGCATGAATGCCCCATCGCATGAAATCATATAGCGAATACAACCGTAATACTTCGTTTTTTCTGAGTAATTTCTTTTCTTAGAATTAGAACATAAAGAACAGTAATCGTATGTGTCTCCAGGAACCAGAACTTCTTCATTCTTATATTTTTTAAATGTTATCTTACAAGTATCATTTCCATCATAATGTTTTATTTTTCCCATAGAAACAGATGGTTTTGTAGTTGCGTATGCCATCTTATATCCATAAAATCTACTTCTTGATGAAAAAACATTCTTTTTTTTAGACTTGCTATAGCTGTATTTTTCTACATATTGAACTTTAAGCCAACAAGAAGAATATCCTCCCTCTGGAACTGGAAATAAGGCTGTTTTTGTCTTTTCTGCTGATAAAGTTTTTGTAGCAGCAAAAACTGTCGAAGTACTGCTCCCCAAAATCATTAATGATACAAATCTTCCCTCAGTATACATAAATTTATACGACATAATTATTCGTGATTCTGCCGCAATTTAGCGGGTCTTTTAGGTTGGACTGTTCGCATGATCTCCACCCGTTCGTTCGCGAAAACTACAGAACACAACCAGAAACACGATTGCCGGCAAAACTGTTTTATGCAAAAATGCGAAGAATAAAACAGATATCATACCAATGAATTTTCCAATCAATTTCTCCAAACCATAGAGATAAGCCTCTCGTTCTCCTTCTGCAATAATCCCATTTTCGATCATTTTTTCTGTTAAGCGTTTTACCATTTGTTCCATACTGTACCTCCTGCATATGGTATAACATAGAACAATTTTCAAAAAAAGCCTCTTGGCATAAATCGACGGTAAATGACAAAATTCGACGGTAGACATAACACGTTTTTCTTTTTATCCAGGATTTTTATTATTTCTTTTCTTATATGTAAAGATTTTTCATAACTATAAAATACGATTTCGCTTTACTAAACCACCAGCTTTTTAAAGTTTTTCCATTGCATTACTTCACTTTCCGATACTAGAATTACGAATGAAATGATGCTTCAAACAAAACCGTATAACAAATCCATTCTTCTTTTCGATCCACATGCACACTTTCCTGTCCACATGCATCTAAAATAATCTGGCATGACGCTGCATCCAGCATTTGTTCTTTCCATTGCTCCAGATTCGGTTCCGGTAATTCTTTCGGATATGACAATTTCAAGGATATTACCAGATACGACCGTTCTTGCGTCAACTTACAATATACCTGTGTAGACTTATACTTCTTACAAAATCTGATTCCACTGCCCAGTACCGTACTAAGCAAGACCACTGCTTTTTCTTCCGACATAGGCAGAGTCGTAATTCTAGTGATTTCATAAATAAGCGTAATTCCTACTTTTTTTGCCTCCAAATACTGGTATGTCAATACCGTATTCACAGCCTCATTTGTAGTATTAAAAAAGTTGCTGTGGTATGCCAATTTTCGATCACAGTTTTCAATATAAGCCAAACCTCCGGAAACATCTTTCTTTTGTAAAAATCCTTTTACTTCACTTAATTCTTTTCGAAATTCCGCGGCTTTTTTTCGCTGCTGTTCGTAAGATTCCTGAATATATCGATATTCTCTTGCCTGATGCTCTGTTTGTTCTTGAATTAGTGACAGTTTCTTCTCCATTTCATTTCGTTTTATTGTATTTCGTAACAAAAAATACAACATAAAATTACCAAATAGTAATCCAATTGAGATTAAGCAGGCTGTATTCATCTTCACCTGTTTTTCGGATAAAATCTGTATACAGACAATTAATGAAAAGACAGGGAAAAATACAAACCCTCCCCACTCTCCTCTCGTAAGGCTAGTAGCTTCAACAGAAGCAGATTTTTTTTGACAAATCAAAAAAACTACTAGCAAGAATGCTAGCTTGCTTATTCCACCCAAAACCACAAATTTCCACAATGGATGCACAGATGTGACATCCATTCCAAGCCCATTTAGTAAATAATAACAGGCTGCATCAACAACAAATCCCATAGTATAATACCACATACTGAATAACAACATTTTCATCCATTTTCCCATGTATAAAAATCTAATACAAATCAGAATTTGCACAATCATCATACATGCTTTTATAACTATCCTATCTGAAAAAAATAGTGCTACCATCCAGAATAAAAAAGTCATCACGCAAAACACAATCGGCTTTACCCATCCCTTTTTCGGATATCTTTCCTCGAAAAACGTTCCAAAAAACAACAGACAACTTCCCGCCTCTGCTGCCACTAACAATGCGGATATTCCCTGTACGCTCATCTACTGCACTCCCATCTGCTGTATAAAATAATCTTTCACCTGTCGATACTTCGAACGCGGTACCGGAAGTTCTGTTCCATCTTCCAGATACACCACATAATTCTTCACATCCCACACATACGCAAAATTCACCAGATAACTTTTATGAACCCGGACAAACCCGTGCAAAGCCAGATCTTTTTCGATACGATCCAATGAATCACGAATCACCAAGGTCTGCTCTCTTTGCGTCCGATGAATGCGCTGGCTATGTTTCTGATTCTCTATATATAAAATCTCTTCCAGTGGAATCTCTATCTCACGCTGATTTACAACTACCTTTAAAAATTGCGGCTGTGTACACAGCTTTTTTAAAATCGTATGCATACAGTCTTCCAGTGCCGGTTTCAACTGATCTTTTAATATATAGCGGACTGCCTCGACTTCATATCTCTGTATCGCATAATCCGCAAAAGAAGTGATAAACACAAGATACGCCGAACACTGCTTTTGGCGAATTCTTTTTGCCGTCTCTATTCCATTTAATTCCGACATGATCACGTCTAAAAAAATGATATCATAGGTATCTAGTTTTTCTTCATCCTGCAGCAGTTCCTCTCCTGACAGATAGCTTGTAAATGTATACATATATCCCCGATCTGTCAGCCATCTGCTTACAATATCCGCAATCTCTTCCCTATATTCTGCTTCATCATCGCAAATCGCTATTTTTATCTCCATTCAAAAACTCCGTTTCTCTCCCAATCAAAACTTTTTTCCCCTCGAAGGCAAATCCATATTTGTGTATATGCTCTTTTGGAATCCCCCGTTTGATCAGCTCTGCTTCATATTGTTTTTCTTCAATCTGCTGCAAAGCTGCCTGCACCGTTTCTTCCAGTGATGTTTCTTTTGTCTTTCGATATACTTTGAATTCTATAATGATTGCATCCGCATTTTTATCTTTCGGCTCTAACACCACATCATACCGTCCAAATCCGCTTTCGCGGTTCGATGTAATGATATAGGTGTCTGCGAGATCTACGATCAATCCCAGTACAAATCCATGATAAAACCGTTCCGGCTGTAAACCGGATGGGGAACATCCAGTGTCAAAACTGCTGAAAATCTGCATGGAGACTCGATTCCTGTATTCATTCATGGCATCAAGATCTCCCAACAGCAGCGCTTCTTCAAAATCATTGTAATCTGATTCTGCCTCGCTAAACCAGTCATGAACCATACCAAAAAACATACGGTGTACTTCCTGATTTGTCAGGCAAAGATCATACAATGGTTTTCTACTAAGGCTGATTTCTTCCATTTTTTCATAGCCAAGCACTTTTAAATAACCACTGACAAGTAAAAGACTCCAGATGGCAGACTCATTGTGGTCTAATTGATTATATACGATCTGTTCATCAATCGGACAACGGACGGTTTTTCCCTGCAACAGCAGTTCGAATGTAGATTTTATTTTGCGGCTTCCTTCCCTGATCAGCTTTCCGACAAGGCTGTTACTGCTGGTATTTGCCCAGTAATCTGCGACATTTCCAGTATCCAGAAAATTTAAGATAGACCATGGATTGTAAATATCTTTTTGAGATCCAAATACAAAACCATCATACCATTGTTTCACTTCCTGCTTTCTCTCTCCGTATCCATATGCATCCAATGCCCGAAAAACTTCTTTCTCCGTAAATCCAAAGGCTGTGGCATACTCCTCCGATGTAGTTGTCACCACTTTCAAATTATTGAGATCCGAAAAAATGGACTCTTTACTCACTCTGGTAATCCCTATCATCACTCCTCTTGCCATATATGGATTCGTTTTAAATGTCGAATTAAACAAACTTCTGGTAAAATACACCAGTTTGTCCCAGTATCCATCCACATATGCCTCCTGCATCGGGGTATCATATTCATCTAACAAAATAATGACTTTTTTTCCGTAATAGCGGCACAGATAATCAGAAAGCTGGTACAAAGCGCTCGTGATATCACAGTCATCTACATCCACTGACAAGATCCGATCAAAATAAGCTCTGTCTGCATCCGTTAACACCTCACTATCTTTCAGAAAGATACATTTGATATACAGATTTCGGATGATCTGACAGATTTTTTCCCGTGTCGTGCGATAATCCGGTTCTTTTATCCTCGCAAAAGATAAACTGATCACAGGATAGGTTCCCTGCAGATTCCTATATTTTTCTTCCTTCCAGATGAACAGTCCCTCGAACAAGTCTCCACGATCTGCATAATCCACAGAAAAGAACTGCTCTAACATACTCATATTTATTGTCTTTCCAAAGCGGCGTGGGCGGTTGATCAATGTCACACTATCTCCGCTTTCCCACCATTCTTTGATAAATGCTGTTTTATCAATATAAAAAAGATTTTCTTCTCTGAGTTCTTCAAAGCTCTGAACCCCGATTCCCACTGTTTTTGGCATACACATACCCTCCCGTCTGGTCCTCTATTTCAAAATCCGGTCTTTCTCTCCTCTTTAGTATAACGGATTTTTCGCCAGATTACAATTTCATTTATATGTTACTGTTACGCGCATTTTTACGCTTTATATGGGTATAAGTGTGCGGACGGAACTGTATTGACCACCCGAAACTGTATCGACTCCACCACTCTTTGAAAAGAAGAGGGCGCGAAAAATATCTCAACGCAAGGAGTCCTATGCGGACGTTTCAGGGATTCGGCCAGGCACAGACCACGGGGCGGCAGCTTCCAGAGTGGCTAGACAGAAAGGAAGTCAAGTTCACGACGTGCAGATTTGCGATGCTTTATTTTTGCTGTTTTCCGAAGGTCAGACAGTCTGCACAAAGATGTACGCCAGAGTAAGATTCAAATGCGGATTCTTTCTCTGGCGTACATCTTTGCACAGCCGGTCCGCCAATCGGCAAAACAGTAAAGGCATCGCAAATCTGCCCGCCGGAACTTACTATCCTTTTTGTCAAAGCCGCTCTGGAAGCTGCCTCCCCGTGGTCTGTGCCTGGCCGAATCCCTGAAACTGTGTATCGTAAACGGTTGGTTGAGATATTTTTCGCTGGGGAAGAGAATGGTGAAGCCGATACGTTTTGAAAAATCTAAAAACAAATGTATGGTTGTCATTTATACAAGGAATTAAATTTTACAGACGTTTGTAAGTTTACGGATTCTAAAAATTTATGGTTAATCAAAAAAACGTTCCGATTGCAACAATTTTTCAACCAAAAACAGATCTCAGCCTACCATCCCCGATACACAGTTTCCGCCCCTGGCAGGGCAGTTCCTCGCAAAAAACGATTCGGCGGGTGTAGGTGAGATCCTGTTCTTAGAGTGCCTTACGCTCGAAGGCTCTCCTGAGAGTGTTAGGCACTCTTAGAACATAGCTCACCGGAACAGGAGCCGTGTTTTTTGCGAGGAACTGCCCTGCCAGGGGCGGAAACGTCCGTATAGGCATCCCCACAGGCTAAGATCTGTTTCCCCAAGCCCCCCAAAGAGTGGTGGGGTCGATACCGTTTCGAGTGGCCAACAAAGTTCCGTCCGCAACACTTACGCTCATATAAAGAGTAAAGATATGAAAAATCGTAACAACTGCTTTTTCGTTCTATGAGGATTGCTCTGCCATCTGCACGATCGTCTTCGGGAATCCGATCACATGTAGTAATTTGATCGCATTCTGTGTCTGATTATAGCCACGCTTGATCTTATAGTCGAATACGATCTTTCCGTCTTCATAATAATTGCAGAAATGAAAACAACCATATGTTTCTTCCAGTGCTTTTGCCAGTTCCATATCATGCGTTGCCACGATCACGATACAATGATGTTTCGCCAGATAGCGAAGGATCGCCTCGGAAGCTGCCAGCCGCTCTTTCGTGTTCGTTCCGCGCAAAATCTCGTCGATAATGCAGAGTGTGATCTGATTCGAAGATACCGAATCTACGATTCGCTTCAGATACCTTAACTCCCGTATATAGAAACTTTCCCCGGAAAGAATATCATCACGGATTGTCATAGAAGTCATGACATGCATCGGCGGCATACGATACCGCTTCGCCGTGCATGTACAAATCGTCTGTGCCAGAATCGCATTGACGGCAACCGACTTGATAAACGTTGATTTTCCGGAAGCGTTTGAGCCGGTAATGATACAGGGTTCTTTCAAATTCAGATCATTGCTGATTGGATGATCCAGCAGTGGATGATAGATGCTTTCCATAAAAATTTCTGTTTTGTCGCTCCACTGCGGTTTGCAGTGATACGGCAGACTCGCGCGAAACGATGCGATGGAGATCGCCATGTCGATTTCACCGATTGCCTTGTATAACACCATCAGCCACTCCAGTTTCCCGTGAATGATCTTTGTGATCGTTTTAAAGACCGTCAGATCCCACAATGTCATACCGATCACATAATCCTGAAAAATGTCCACCACATCTGCCGTCCACATCGAGCGTTTTTTGCATTGATAGGTGCCGATCAGATGTGTCAGGCGATGTAGTTCCTTTACAGCTGTATCTAACTGATC
>JBJENW010000339.1:0-8711 GCA_051880395.1 Lachnospiraceae bacterium
ACCAGCCGCCCCTGTGCGCATCCCCCGCCGAATCCCGGAAACGTCCGCATAAGAACTAATAGGATAAATAGAAATTTTTCAACAATGATTGCGGGTTGAATCCTGTAGAAAAATGTTTTATACTGAAGAATAGCAAAAAAGAAAGGTATTTGAGAACATGTCAAAAGAGAAAAGAGAAAATTCGTTTACAGAAGGTCCTATTTTTCAGTCTTTGATTCGATTTGCACTTCCCGTTCTGGGTGCGTTGATTTTGCAGGCGGCCTATGGAGCAGTGGATTTGATCGTTGTTGGACAGTTCGGAGATGCGACAAGTATCTCGGCAGTTGGGACCGGAAGCGCATTTATGCAGATGGTGACGTTTATTATCACCAGTTTGGCTATGGGAGCAACTGTGATCATTGGACAACATATCGGAGAAGAAAAACCGAAAGAGGCAGGAAATGCAGTAGGGACAACCATTTGGCTGTTTCTTATTCTAGGAGTGCTCTTAACGGCATTGTTGGAATGTTTTCCGAATGTGATCACAGGAATCATGCAGGTTCCGGCAGAGTCTGTGCAAAAAGCGGTTACATATATTCGAATTTGTTCTGCGGGAATCGTGGTGATCATTGCATATAACGTGATCAGTAGTATCTTGCGAGGTGTCGGAAACGCGAACCTTCCGTTTTTATTTGTGGGGATTGCGTGCGTGGTCAATATCATCGGGGATTTGTTCTTTGTTGGTGTATGCAAGATGGATGTGGCCGGTGCTGCACTTGCAACAATCCTGGCACAGGGGGTATCGGTGGTTGTTTCCCTTTTTGTACTGAAAAAACAGGATCTGCCGATTACTTTTACCAAAAAACAGTGTCGCCCTTACAAACGAGAATTGAAACTGATCTTACAGGTTGGTCTGCCGATCGCATTGCAGGAGACACTGACACAGATTTCCTTTTTGGTGATCAACTCGATCATTAACCATATGGGGCTGATGCCGTCGGCAGGTTACGGTGTGGCACAAAAGATCGTATCTTTTATCATGCTGGTGCCATCATCTGTAATGCAGAGCGTCTCAGCGTTTGTTGCACAGAATGTCGGCGCAGGGAAAAAAGACCGGGCAAAAAAAGGAATGCGCGTGGCGATGGCAGCCGGTGCCTGCGTCGGAGTGGTGATCTTTTGCGTCGGATTTTTCGGAGGAAGTCTGGTTTCGAGAGCGTTTACGCAGGATGCGGCAGTCATTGCGCAAAGTGCAGCATATTTGAAAGGATTTTGCGCGGATTGTATTTTGACCTGTGTATTGTTTAGCAGCATCGGATACTTTAACGGTTGCGGAAAAAGTCTGCCGGTGATGATTCAGGGAATTACGGCAGCATTTTGTATTCGTATTCCGGTATCCATGTTTATGGCACAGCTGCCACACACGTCTTTAATGTATGTAGCGGCGTCTACACCGATTTCCACAGTGTATGGGATCGCGTTTTTTATGATCTGTTTTGCGGTGGAACGGAAAAAAGAACATCAAAAGTTGAAGGAGGCATAAAATGAAGAAAAAAAGAGGAATCGTTGTATGCATGTTACTATGTGCGCTGTCTCTTTGCGGATGCAGCTTAGCGGGGCTTGGCAGTAAGATCAACGACATCAAAGGAAAACTGAGGGGAAATTCGTTTCAGTGTTATTTTTACACAAATACCGGAGAAAAATTTATGACGGTACAGGGCGATAAAATCGGAATGGAATCGAATATCGTGAAGGATACGGAGGTAAAGACAGACGGAAAAGTCAGTGAAGGCTATAGTATGTCTTCGGTTGTCACGATCACAGTGGATGGAAAACAGATCGAAAACTGTGGAGATACGGTTTTGTTTGAAGAAGAAGGATTAGAACCGGATGCGGATTTTCAGGTACAGGATATTGACAGTGAAGCATCCGGCCTTGGTGCAAATACATCGATCGCAAATATTGTAAATAAATATAAAAACTATTTTGGAAAATCGAGTGTTGTCATTATTCAAAGTCAGTTAGGGGATCCAATCTGTGCTTACAGCGGTGATGACGTATATTGGGAAGTATGCGAGGATTTGCCCAAGACAACAAAATTGATGATCGATGGAAAAGCGCTGTATATTCATCGTGCAAATTTCCAGATCGTAGACACTGCTTTACTGAAATAAAGGACAGAAAAGATGAAGAAAAAAGGAATTGCGGCGGTTGGTGTACTGTTTATGGCGGCATTGATCTTTCTGGCATATAAACAGCAGGAACGAACAGTCACAAAATCCGGATTCTATTTTGATACAGTTATACAGGTGACATTGTATCATGGGGAGACGGATCTTTTGGATGGTTGTTTTCAACTGGCTGATCAGTACGAATCGTACTTTAGTACAACAAAAGAAAACAGCGATATTAAAAAGATCAATGAGGCAGAAAATCAGCCGGTAAAGGTTCATCCGGAAACGGTTGATCTGATTCAAAAAGGACTTGCATTTGGAAAAACGAGTGATGGGCGGTTTGATATTACCATCGGGGCACTTTCCTCACTGTGGAATTTTTCAGAAAATAGCGGAGTGGTGCCGGATTCAAAAAAAATAGAGGCGGCATTGCAAACGGTCGATTATCGCAAAGTAAAAATAGACGGTACAACCGTTGCACTGGAACAAAAAGGCGCAAAAATCGATCTCGGTGGTATCGCAAAAGGATATATTGCGGATCAAATGAAAGCGTATCTGGTAAAACACGGAGTAAAGGATGGATTGATTAATCTGGGTGGAAATGTTTTGACCATTGGGGATCATGAAAAAAATGGATATCACATCGGTATTCAAAAACCGTTCGATGAAAATGGAGTAGCAGCTGCGGCAGTGACAGTAAAAGACCAGACGGTTGTTTCTTCCGGTGTATATCAGCGTTATTTTTATGTGGGAAAGAAATTGTACCATCACTTGCTGGACACAGCGAGCGGGTACCCGATTGACAATCACCTGCAAGGTGTGAGTGTCATTTGTGATCAGTCGGTCAATGGGGATGCGTATAGTACGATCGCATTTTCTCTCGGGCTGAAAGACGGAATGAAATTTGTGGAACAGACAGATGGTCTGGAGGCAATATTTTTGACGGATGACGGGAAAGTACATACTTCCTCGGGTATCGGAGAAAAAATTCCGATCGATTTTCCAAAATAACGGTGATTTTTTTGCATAAATATGGTAAAGTCTAAAGCAGAATCGATATAAAAAGCGGAAAAGAGGTTAAAAATGAAGACAGACAGGATGAAAGAGAAAAAGAGAGTGGTCATTAAGATCGGTTCGTCTTCTTTGAATCATGAAGCAACAGGAAATTTGAATTTTACAAAATTGGAACGTCTGGTGCGAGAATTGTGTGACCTGCGTAATCAGGGAATCGATGTGTGCCTGGTCAGCTCCGGCGCGATCGCTGTCGGACGAAAGAGTATCGGGTTGAAAGAACGGCCCCAGGATATTTCCATGAAGCAGGCATGCGCGGCAGTCGGACAGGCCAGCCTGATGATGACGTATCAAAAAATGTTTGCGGAATATCATCAGATCGCAGGTCAGGTTCTGATGACGAAAAATACGGTTTTAAATAATGTTTCCAGAAAAAATGCACAAAATACATTTGAAAGACTATTTGAACTGGGAGTAATTCCAATCGTAAATGAGAATGATACGGTATCCACGTATGAAATGCAGTTTGGTGATAACGATACCCTTTCTGCAATCGTAGCGTCTCTGGTCGGAGCGGATCTGTTGATCTTATTATCGGATATTGACGGACTGTTTACAGATGATCCGCATAAAAATCCAAAGGCGGAGAGAATCGATGTTGTGGATAAGATTGATGATGCACTTTTAAATATGGGAAAAGGCAGTACCGGAAGTGATGTCGGAACCGGCGGCATGGCGACAAAGCTGACTGCGGCGCAGATTGCAACGATGTCCGGAGCGGATATGATCATTACAAACGGAGCAGATGTCGGTGTGATTCACGAAATATTTGAAGGTGATTTTATAGGAACACTGTTTTTAGAGCACAAAGATGAAGATTTTTATATCGCGGATTATATAGAGGCAAGTATTGGTTAGAAAAGGAGAAACAAATGGATCAAAAAGGAATTGACCGCATCAACGAACTGGCACACAAGGCAAAGGCAGAAGGATTGACGAAGGCGGAAAAAGAGGAGCAGGCGATCTTGCGTCAGCAGTTTATAGCAGATATTAAGGCAAATGTCAGAAATCAGCTGAATAATATTGATATGGTACAGGAAGACGGGACCATCGAGAATCTGGGTGAGAAATATGGAAAGCGAAAAGCAGATTAGAACGCTACATAAACAGCAGCGCATGGCGATGTCAGAAGAAGAGGTCAGAGATCACTCCAAAGAGATTTGTCTTAAGCTGGAGAAACTGCCAGAAGTGCAGAAAAAGGAGCGGTTTTATTTTTATTTTCCGTGCAGAAAGGAAGTCAATCTGCTTCCTTTGGCAGAAAAACTGCTCAGTGCAGGTAAAAGAGCAGCATTTCCGCGTGTGGAGGGCGACACGATGGAATTTTACGAGGTGAAATCCCTGGACGATTTTTCGGAGGGGAGCTTTCACATTATGGAACCGATCAAAACTGTGCCCGTAGAATGGGAGGATGCGGTGGTATTCGTCCCCGGACTTGTGTTTGATACAAAAGGAAACCGCCTGGGATATGGAAGAGGTTATTATGACCGGTATTTTCATACACATACAGTTTCATATAAGATCGGGATTGCTTACGCACATCAGATAGAGCCGTCCCTGGATGCGAAAGCGTGGGATGTGCCAATGGATCTTGTCGTAACAGAATAAATGTACGCTCAAAGACCCTGTAGTTTAAGAGCGAATGTAGGGAAGAATTCGAGCGGACAGGAGAAAGGAAAGAGGGATAAAGATGGAATTAAAAGAAATCGGAATACATGCAAAAGAAGTTGTGCATGTGGCAGCAAACTTGACAACCGTAGAAAAAAATAATGTGTTGATACAGGTCGCAAAGGATTTGGTAGATCATACCGCAGAAATCCTTGAGGCAAATGCGATCGATCTGGAAAATGGGCGGAAGAATCAGATGCCGGAAGGGCTTTTAGATCGTTTAAAATTAGACGAGAAACGAATCGAGCAGATTGCAGAAGGGTTACGTCAGGTGGCGGATTTAGAGGATCCGATCGGTCGTGTGGATTCGATGAAGAAACGGCCGAACGGTTTGAAGATCGGGCAGGTGCGTGTTCCACTTGGAGTCATTGGTATGATCTATGAGTCACGCCCAAATGTGACGGCGGATGCATTCGGACTCTGTTTTAAAACAGGAAATGTCGTGATCTTAAAAGGCGGAAGCGATGCGATCCACTCGAATCAGGCAATCGTAAACAGCATTCAGCAGACGTTAGAAACATTTGGACTTTCGAAATATCTGATTCAGCTGATCGAAGCGACAGACCGCGAGACAACGACTGCGTTTATGAAAATGAATGAATACATTGACGTATTGATCCCACGCGGCGGTGCCGGACTGATCCGTGCAGTGGTAAACAATGCAACGGTTCCGGTGATTGAAACAGGTACCGGAAACTGTCATATTTTCGTGGATGAGAGCGCGGATCTTGATATGGCGGTCGATATCATTTTCAATGCGAAAACACAGCGTATCGGTGTCTGCAATGCCTGCGAATCCATTGTTGTACATGAAAATATCGTAAAAGAATTCATGCCGCTTTTGGCGAAACGCCTGAAGGAAAAAGATGTGGAAGTGCGCGGGGATGCATCGGTACTTTCGGCTGTAGGATCTTCGGATCAGAAGGAGCTTTGTACGGTGACAGAGGCAGCCGAAGAAGACTGGGGAACCGAATATCTCGACTACATCTTGTCGGCTAAGACTGTAAAAAATGTGGATGAGGCGATCGCGCATATCAACAAATATAATACCGGACATTCCGAGGCGATCATTACAGAAAACTATTCGAACGCAGAGAAATTTTTAAATGAAGTGGATGCGGCTTGTGTTTATGTCAATGCGTCAACGCGGTTTACGGACGGTTTTGAGTTTGGATTCGGTGCAGAGATCGGAATCAGCACACAGAAACTGCATGCGAGAGGACCGATGGGATTAGAGGCACTGACCAGCACAAAATATATCATTTATGGAAACGGACAGATCCGGCCATAGAGTTGTCAATTTTTACTGAATAAAAATGCTAAAAGCAGGTTCTTATCGGATGAAAAATACAAAAAACTGGTAAGAAACCTGTTTTTTTGGTTGACATAGTTTTAGGTATGGCTTAGAATAAGAAAGAGATTCTATAATAGCAGCTGTCGTTTGTTTTTTTTTGAATGGCAGCAGACTGTTAAGTCATCTTTGGATGGAGGAAAAAGGAGGAAGCAACAGAATGAAAAAACGTTTTTTAGGAAAACGCTTCGTGGGTGTATGTCTGACAACTGCCATGGCTGTTACGCAGACATTGTCAACCGTACCTGTTTATGCCGCGAATCAGAATCAGACCGGCGAACAGGCAAACGAAGAAGCACCGACAGGTGCAGCGGTAACAAACAAAGATCGTTGTAATGAATTGTATGATATCATTACAGATCCAAAAACGGGATATTATGATAAAAACGGTATTCCGTATCATTCCATCGAGAAACTGATGATCGAGGCACCGGATTATGGTCATGAATCCACGAGTGAGGCAGCCAGCTATGATGTATGGCTGAAAGCAATTCACGGAAAAATGACAGGTGATTATTCTGGAATTGACAAATCATGGAAAATGATCAACAACTATTTTATTCCGACAGATGCAGATCAGCCATCCGGTGGTTACAATGCGAGCAGTCCGGCTACCTATGCAGATGAGTATGAAGTACCGTCGAAGTATCCAAGTAAGCTGGGTGGACAATCTGGACAGGATCCGTTGTATCAGGAATTGAAGTCTTCTTACAATACAGATACCATGTATGGTATGCATTGGCTGGTCGATGTAGATAACTTCTTTGGATTCGGAAAACGTGGAAATGTGGAAGATAAGAGTGCCGTTCCGGTTTATATCAATACATTCCAGCGTGGAAAGATGGAAGGATGCTGGAATACGATTCCACAGCCGTCCTGGGAAATATATCAGGCAGGTATTCCTGGCATGGGATATCTTCCGTATTTTACAACGGAAGCAAGCGGTCCGTCTGCAAAACAGTGGCGTTATACGATCGCATCGGATGCAGATGCCCGTGTTGTTCAGGCAATGTATCGTGCAAAAGAATGGGCAAAAGAAGACGGGAAGACACTCTCTGCTGAGTCCATCAGTAATACTGCAAAATTGGGTGATTATCTGAGATACTCCATGTATGATAAATATTTCAGAAAAGTCGGAGATGGAAAACAGACAGCTCAGGGAAAAGATTCCTGTATGTACCTGCTTTCCTGGTATTACGCATGGGGCGGTGATATCAATGGTCAGTGGAGCTGGAGAATCGGAAGCAGCCATTCTCACTTTGGCTACCAGAATCCGTTCGCAGCATGGGTATTGTCGGAGGACAGCACCGGATTTGTACCGAAATCATCCACTGCACAGACAGACTGGGAGAAGAGTTATGATACACAGTTAGATTTCTATCAGTGGCTGCAGTCTGCAGAAGGTGGTATCGCCGGTGGTGCGACAAACTCCTGGAACGGACGTTATGAGGATATTCCGTCTAATGTCAGCACATTCCATGGTATGGCATATCAGGAGCACCCGGTATATTCGAATCCGGGAAGTAACCAGTGGTTTGGTATGCAGTGCTGGTCAATGCAGCGTATTGCCGAAGTATATTATGAAACCGGTAATAAAAAAGCAAAAGCATTGATGGACAAATGGGTAGAATGGGTAGAATCTATCTTACATATGAATAGTGATGATGAGTATCTGCCAAGTAACCTGGATTGGGAAGGACAGCCGGATACCTGGACAGGAGAATATACCGGAAACCCGAACCTTCATGTAAAAGTCAGAGATTATGGACATGATGTAGGTTGTAGTGCATCGCTTGCAAATACGTTGGCTTATTATGCAGCTGCTCAGAAGAAATACGATAAAGACGCAGATTATCAGAAACATGTTGATGTTGCTCAGCAGCTTTTGGATAAGATCTGGACATACAGAGACGAAAAAGGTATCGGTGATGTATCCAAATGGGACAAAGATAAAATTGATTTGTTCTATGCTCCATATGAAGAGAGTGCAGATGGAACAGTTGTAAAAGGTGTATATGTACCGGATAATCTTGCAAACGGTAAGATGCCTTATGGAGATGCAATTGCTCCGGGATCTTCTTTCTATGATCTTCGTAAAAATGCATTTGCGGCAGAAGTGAAACGGGAAAAAGCAGCTGGTACCGATAAAGAAGATGGTTCCTTGACCTATTGTATGGAAAAACTGGAAAATAAAGAGGAATTTAGTATTACATATCATCGTTTCTGGGCAAATGCTGAGGCAGCAATCGCTTATGGTGTTATGGCAGATTTATTCCCGGAAAGCGATGGAAGTGATACGCCATCTACACCAAGCACAGACAAACCAAGTTCCGGAAGCAATGAAACAAGTAATGGAAGTCAGAGTGGTTCGAATAACCATGAAGGAAGCAACGGAAGCCAGAGTGGCTCAAACAACCACGAAGGAAGCAATGGAAGCCAGAGCGGTTCAAGCAACCATGAAGGAAGCAATGGAA
>JBJENW010000339.1:8811-38430 GCA_051880395.1 Lachnospiraceae bacterium
GAAGCAGCGGAAGCCAGGGCGGTTCAAGCAACCATGAAGGAAGCAGCGGAAGCCAAGGTGGATCAAATAATCAGGGAAGCCAGAATGGATCAGAAGGAAAACCAAGTTCAGGTTCTGGAAGCAGCTCTGAAGCAGATGGTAAGATTTCCTTTGATGTAAACTCTGTAGTAATAAAAGAAAATGAAGAACAGGAAATCAAAGTTGTTGTGAATAATACGGATGTAACAGCAAAAGCCGATTTCACATCATTGAATGACAAAATTGCAGAAATTACGAAGGATAATAAGATCAAAGGAAAATCAGCAGGCGTTACAAAGGTAATTGTATCTTATAACGGTGACATGAAAGTACTCGATGTATATGTCATTGACGAAAAAGGAAGTACGAATGGCAATAGTTCTTCTGAACTGAAAACAATCGGTATGGAAGTTTCTCCAAATGAAATTACTCTTGAAAAGGGTGAGAATAAGCCAGTCAGTGTATTGGAGAAATTTGAAGGCGATATCTTTAAAGATGTGACATCCGATGCAAAATTCGATGTAGAGGATCAAAAAGTAGCATTTGTATCCGGAGGAAAAGTTTACGGTATCGGAAAAGGAAAGACAAAAGTAACCGTGACATGGAACGGATATACGGCAGATTGCACAGTTGAAGTAAAAGAGACAGAAACAGCTGGATCAGGAAGCAGTGGCTCTTCTGGTAAAGTGAATGTATCACAAGTGATCGTGAACCCTGAGAAAGCCAGTGTTGTGCCGGGGAAAGCAGTGAGCCTGCAGGCGACAGTTCTGCCGAGCAACGCATCTGATTCAACGGTTACCTGGACAGCAAACAGTGATGCTGTTATTGTATATCAGAACGGAAATGCTGCAACTGTATATGCAAATCCGAATACAGCAGGTAAGACCGTCATTGTTACAGCGACAGCCGGAAATCAGTCAGCAAACTGTGTGATCACGATCACAAAGGAAGAATCAGAGGGCGGAAGCGGCACGACAGACAATAATACTTATGTAAAGAGCATTTCGATTCCATCGAATTGCGGTAAGATTGTTCTGAATCAAAAGGCAAGCAAATCCTTCACTGCAAAAGTACAGCCGATCAATGTGAAGGAAAAAGGCCTTAAGGTAAGTACAAAGTCAAAGACGATTGCAACGGTAAGCTATAATGCAGCGAAGAGCAAAGTGACGATCAAAGCCGGTAAAAAGGCGGGCGCAACTACCATCACTTTGACAACAAAAGCAAAGACTGCAAACGGAAAATACGTTACAAAGAATGTCTTAGTCACAGTAAAACCTGCAAAAGTTTCCAGCCTGAAGAAAAAAGCAGTTTCTAAGAATGCGATCAAATTGACATGGAAGAAACAGTCCGGTGTGACCGGCTATCAGGTATCTTATAAGCTTGGCAGCAAGAAAGTGACAAAGACCATTAAAAAGAATTCAAATTCTTATACGCTGAAAGGCTTAAAAGCAAATAAGAAGTACAGTATTCAGGTAAGAGCTTACTATCAGAAGAAAGGGTATACCACAGGTTATGGTGATTACTCCAAAGCCATTTCGGTGACAACGAAAAAATAATCAGCCGCAGCATTTTTGCGGTTTGCGAAAAGGACGCCTTCGGGCGTCTTTTTTGTATACCAAAATCACATAATGACATTTTCTTTGGGCTGTGTTATAGTAAACGTTAGGCTTAAAAAGAAAGAAGAAAGGTGGAGAGAACATGAGTCAGATTCAGACAAAGAAAAATGTATTTTTAGCGCCGGATGCGGTGATTTTGGGAGATGTGACGGTAGAGGCGGATTGCAGCGTCTGGTATCATGCAACGGTACGGGCAGATACAGCACCGATCAAAATCGGACAGGGAAGCAATATTCAGGATAATTGCGTGGTACATGTGGATGCCGGGTATCCGGTAGAAATCGGGGAGTATGTTACGGTCGGTCACAGTGCGATTTTGCATGGCTGCACGATCAAAACAGGAACCATGGTCGGTATGGGTGCGATTCTGATGAATGGTTCAGTGGTCGGAAAACATTGTATCATCGGTGCGGGAGCACTTGTGACACAGAACATGAAAATTCCAGATGGTTCTTTGGTGGTCGGCAGCCCGGCAAAAGTGATACGAATGCTGACAGAAGAAGAAAAAGAACAGAATTATAAAAATGCGCAGATGTATATCGAAGAGGCAAAAAAATATTTGGAACATACAGAGGGATGAAAGAAAAATGAAACAAGAGTTTAAACAGGGAATGCAGGATAGTATACCGATCGCACTTGGTTATTTTAGCGTTAGTTTTACATTTGGTATTTTAGCGGCATCTGAAGGTATGTCACCATGGCTTGCCGGGTTGATTTCTCTGACAAACGTGACGAGTGCAGGACAATTTGCCGGGTTACATATGATCATGACACAGGCCTCCTATTTTGAAATGTTTGTAACGCAGTTTGTGATCAACCTGCGCTATGCACTGATGAGTCTGGCTTTGTCGCAAAAATTATCTCAAAAAGCAACGACAGGAAAACGAATGCTGATGGCGTTTTGCAATACAGATGAAATATTTGCGGTGGCAGTCAGCAAAACAAAGCCGATCACACCGTGTTATATGGCGGGACTGGAGACATTGCCGATCACGACTTGGACATTGGGGACGATTGTAGGTGCAATTGCAACAGATCTGATGCCGGCATCCATGCAGAGCGCATTAGGACTGGCTTTATATGGGATGTTTATAGCAATCGTAATTCCTCCGGCAAGAGAGCATCGTGCGATTGCGGTTGTGGCAGTTGTGGCATTGTCATTGAGCTGCCTGATCTACTACACACCTCTTTCCAAATGGATTTCCAGTGGATTTTCTATTATTTTATGTACGGTTATCGCAGCGGGAATGGGGGCTTATTTTTTCCCGTTGGGAGAAAGAAACGAAAAAGATGAGAAAGAACAAGTAGAGAAAGCATTGGAAACAGCAGGAGAAAGGAAAAAGTAATGAAGATTTTTGCGTATATTTTTATCATGGCAGTAACCACATATTTGATCCGTATGCTGCCGCTGACGGTTTTTCAAAAAGAGATTAAAAGCAAATTTGTCCGGGACTTTCTGTATTATGTGCCATATGCCTGCCTGACGGCAATGACGATTCCGGCAATTTTTTATGCGACATCGTGCGTGATCAGTGCAGTTGCAGGTCTGATCGTAGCAATTATTTTAGGCTGGCGTGGGAAAAGCCTGGTTCAGGTGGCGGTTTTTGCGTGTCTGACTGTTTTTCTGGTGGAAAGGATTCCAGGAATCTGTTAAATAGAGATAGTTGAAAAAACTTAATATGTAAAAATGTAAAAAATATGATGGTTCTGTTCGTGGAAAGTGACGAAATCTTATGTAAATGTACCAAAGGTACTAAAAAATCAGAAAAAGACCTTGAAATCTTACTCATATCGTGTTAATATGTGACTAAAGGACCAGTAAAAAACATGTCATAAGGGCAAGCAGTAAGGGGAAAAACAAAGAGAATTTTACTGGGGAGCAGTGAAACAAAAAGAAAATATTTTGTAGAAAGGTGGAGTAAGGTATGAGTAAGATGGGTAGTAAAGCAAAAAAACTGTTGGTATGGATGTTGGTAGCAGCGTGTACACTTTGGAGTGCACCACAGACATTTGCACAGGAGCTGACCGCACAGCCTGTTGAGGTGAAAGCAAAAGCGAAAAAAGTAAAACTCAGCATGAATGTAAAGGCAGTGAAGCTGGAAGAAGGAAAAGCCACAAAGCTGAAAGTAAGCGGAACTTCAAAAAAAGTTGTGTGGGGCAGCAAAAATTCCAAGATTGCAAAAGTAAACAACAAAGGTGTTGTAACTGCAAAAAAAGCAGGAACAACCTATATCACGGCCACTTCACAGGGAAAAACGGTCAGCTGCAAAGTAACCGTTAAGAAGAAAAAAGAGATTGCCTTGAAAGCCATTGAATTAAACTGGCCGGAATTAGACCTGGAAACAGGAGAAGCAGATACCTTAGAGGTTGTCAAATTTATTCCTTCTAACACAACTGTAAAGAAAAATATCATCTGGTGGAGCGATGACGATGAAATTGCAGAAGTAGATGAAGATGGAAATGTCTTTGCAGGAGAGGTTGAGGGAACCACAACCATTTATGCAAAAGTAGCCGGAACACGTGTTGTAGCAAGCTGCGAGGTAAGTGTGTCAGAACCGGAAGAGGATGACGAATGGGGCGATGACGATGAATGGGACGATGACGACGAATGGGACGATGATGAGTGGTATGACGACGATGACGAGTGGGATGACGAAGAAGATGACGAGTGGTCTGATGACGATGGTGAGTGGGAAGATGACGACGAAGACGATGAATGGGATGAAGAAAATGTCGATGACAGCGACGATGAGTGGGTTGAGATTGAAGACTAAAGCAAGAGAAAAATAAGTAAAAAGCAAGCTGGTGTAATTCTGGTAAAACAGAAAACACCAGCTTTTTTTAAATTTTACTTGCCCAGAAACAAAGTATTTGTTATGCTAATATAGAACGACAAAACTAAGAAAGAACGAAAAACGAAAAGGATAGGAGAAACATGAAACGAAAATTAGCGGCAGCATTATGTATGACATTAGCGATATCAGCACTGGCAACCGGTTGCGGAAAAAATGAAGAAACGAAAGACGCAGCAAAGACGGAGGTTACCTCAACAGCAGAGGAGGAAGGCGTGACGATTCAGCCGTATCAAGTCGGTGATTACCTAAAATTGGGAAATTATAAGGGGCTGGAGGTAGAATATATTCTGCCGTTGGAACCGACAAAAGAAGATATTGACATGATGATTCAGGATGAGATTGAACAGCAGGCTGAATATACGGATATCAAGGGAAAAGGAGCAGAACTTGGAAACTGGGTAAATATTGATTACACCGGATCCGTGGATGGAGTAGAATTTGATGGAGGAAGCGCAGAAGCCTATGATCTGGAACTGGGCAGTCAACAGTTTATTGATGGATTCGAAGATCAGCTGGTAGGGGTGAAAACCGGTGATGAAAAAGAAGTGAAAGTAACATTTCCAAATCCATATGAAAATGATCCGACACTTGCCGGAAAAGCAGCTGTCTTCCAAGTGAAAGTGAATAATGTCTATAGCAAACAAGTGCCGGAATATAACGATGCATTTGTGGCGTCTGTCTCAGAAAAGAGTAAGACAACAAAAGAATACGAGCAGGAGATCAAAGAAAAACTGCAGCAGGACAACCAGACGGCATCCGAAGAGAGTGCAGAGGAAAATGCGATCATGCAGGCGGTCGATCAAGCCGAAATGAACGGATATCCTGAAGATTTATATCAGGCATGCTATAATGATACTGTTTCAAATTATAAATCCAGCGCAGAGATGTTTGGGAGCGATTACGAGACATTTTTATCTGATATGGATATGACAGAGGATGATCTCAAAGCAGAAGCAGAAAACTCCGTAAAAGAAATCCTTACGGTTCAGGCGATCGCGGAAGCGGAAAACTTAGAGCCGACAGAAGAAGAATATCAGACAGGATTAAAACAGCTCGCGGAGGAAAACGGATATGATAGTCCGCAGGATTTAGAGAATGAATGTGGTGCATATGCGGTAAGGATAGAACTTAGAAGAAGAAAAGTCGGAGAATTTTTGTATAAAAATGCCAATGTACAGGAACTGACCCAGGAAGAGTACGAGAAAAAGTATAGTTACAGCGATAATGATGAGGTGCTGGAAGAAGATTTTTCGGGTGAAGAGGCGGAAGCAGTCGGATAAAGATTGAGAAACTTCCGAAAACGTGTAGACCAAAAAATGAAAGTGTGATACAATGAGCGCATAGCGTTTCTATAATAAAAAATGAAAATGGTACCGGAGGTCATTAGGATGGAAGAGCAATCCCAGGAAAGTTTTAAAAGACATCGGGAGAGGAAACAGCGTGTAAAACGAATGAAAAAGGTGATCTTGTTTATCATTCTCGGCTGGAGCATTTTTTCTATGATCGCAATGGCGTATATGCTGGTACAGATTCATTCATTGAATCAAAAAATCGATATGGTACTGAACAGTAAATCACAAATGATTCAGCAGGCACAGCAAAAAGGGGAAAAAAGTGCAAATCTGCCGGAAATATCCGAGTCAGACTTGTACGATGACACGGAAGAAAACAGCAGTGAAGACGAAATTAGCGATGAGTCAAACATTCTTGCCTCATCCATTACCTTAGATGAGGCGAATCTGGCAAAAAAAGGGGATGCGTTGAAAGTATATCTGACTTTTGACGACGGACCAAGCAAAAATACATCCAGAATACTGGATTATTTAAATCAACAAAATGTAAAAGCAACTTTTTTTGTGACTGCAAAGGAAGATGAATCGTCTGTCCGATCATACCAGCGGATTGTGAATGAAGGACACACACTTGCCTTACACTCGTATACACATGATTATAAAAAAGTGTATGCGTCGAAAAATTCTTTCGAAAGCGATGTGACAAGATTGCAGGATCTGTTGTATGACAAGACAGGAATTCGCAGTCAGTTTTATCGGTTCCCCGGTGGGAGCAGCAATCAGTATTGCAAAAGTATGATCAAAGATCTTACTGCAGTCCTTGAGGCACATGATCTTACCTACTTTGACTGGAATGTTGCAAACGGGGATGCTACCGGAAAAACATATAGTGCAGGGGAACTAACGCAAAATGTACTTCAAGATGTACCGAAATATAAGACATCTATCGTACTCATGCATGATACGGCGGAGAAAGACACAACGGTAGAATCTTTAAAGACGTTGATAC
Organism: Lachnospiraceae bacterium; assembly: GCA_051880395.1. Lineage (GTDB taxonomy): Bacteria > Bacillota > Clostridia > Lachnospirales > Lachnospiraceae > JBJENW01. The sequence continues at coordinate 15,602 of JBJENW010000339.1, forward strand.
CGGCTTTAAAGAAAATGGGGGCAGAGATTCTACCCATTGATAAAAACACTACAGTGATCCAACATGTACATGCAGCGGATGCGAATTAGACATATATGAACATAGGGAGGGAATGACATGAGTTTTTTTAAAGACTTTAAAGATGATTTGTCACAGGCTGTGAATGATATCACAGATGAGGAGAAAGAACTGGATTCCATGGAGAAATCCGATCTGCTGGTAAACACTTTGGATGAGGAAGAAAAAGTGGATGTAAAAACAGAACTGGCAAAATTAGATGGACTTTTGGAACAGGTATCCACGAAAAAGGATAAAAAAGAGAATCCAGAAAATGCTGCATCCCAGCGACAGGAAGAAAAGAAAAATGAAGGACCGACAGCTGAGGAAATTATGCAGTACATGAAGAGCAGAGAAACAAAACATGAGGAGGAGACAGCTATGAGTGCAGAGGATAAGAAAGGCGCAGAAGTACAGGAAGAGGTAAAGACAGTTGTAACCGGCGAGATTTCAGATGAAACAACCATCATTACAGCAGGAACAACTCTGAAGGGAAATATGGAATCAACAGGTTCCATCGATGTTCGTGGAATGATCGATGGAAATATCACTTGCAACGGGAAACTGGTAGTGACAGGAGAAATTAAAGGAAATTCTACTTCATCTGAATTCTTTGCAGATGCAGCAAAAATCGAAGGTGAGATTTCCAGCAGTGGTACTGTAAAAATCGGATTGGGATCGGTTGTGATCGGGAATATTTCCGCAACTTCAGCAGTGATCGCAGGTGCGATCAAAGGTGATATCGATATTCAGGGACCAGTGGTTGTAGATACATCTGCAGTGGTTATGGGAAATATCAAATCACGTTCTGTTCAGATCAATAATGGTGCTGTGATCGAAGGATTCTGTTCTCAGAGCTACGCAGAAATCGATGTGGAAAGTTTGTTCCAGGAGCAGGAATAAAAGAAATAGGAAAAATTCTGAATGGAGGAAAACATGAAACGTATTTTATTAAAATTAAGCGGAGAAGCACTGGCAGGAGAAAAAAAGACAGGATTCGATGAGCCGACAGTTACAGCGGTTGCAAAACAGGTAAAACAACTGGTAGATCAGGGTGTGGAAGTTGGCATCGTCATCGGCGGCGGCAATTTCTGGCGTGGCCGCAGTAGTGAGACGATCGATCGGACAAAAGCGGATCAGATCGGCATGTTAGCGACAGTTATGAACTGTATTTATGTGTCTGAGATTTTCCGCTCTGTCGGCATGATGACACAGGTTCTGACACCATTTGAGTGTGGATCTTTTACAAAACTTTTTTCAAAAGACAGAGCCAATAAATATTTTGGAAAAGGAATGGTCGTATTTTTTGCAGGAGGTACTGGACATCCGTATTTTTCTACAGATACGGCAACCGTTTTGCGTGCAATTGAAATCGAAGCGGATTGTATCTTACTTGCAAAAGCGATTGACGGAGTGTATGACAGCGATCCAAAAACAAACCCAAATGCGGTGAAATACGAGGAAATTTCCATTCAGGAAGTAATTGATAAGCAATTGGCTGTGGTAGATATGACAGCGTCCATCATGTGTATGGAGAATAAAATGCCAATGTATGTATTTGCGCTTTCGGAAGAAAACAGTATTGTAAATACGATTAATGGTAAATTTAATGGAACCAAGGTAACGGTTTAAACAGGAGGAAAGAAAAGAAACATGGATGAAAGATTAATACCGTATGATGAAAAAATGACAAAATCTTATAATACCTTACTGGCAGAGTTTAGTAACATTCGTGCAGGACGTGCAAATCCGCATTTGTTGGATAAAATTAAAGTGGATTACTATGGTGCTCCGACACCACTGCAGTCTGTGGCAAATATTTCTGTGCCGGAAGCTCGTATGATTCAGATTCAGCCATGGGAAGCTTCTCTTTTAAAAGAGATTGAAAAAGCAATTTTAACTTCTGACCTCGGTTTAAATCCTACGAATGATGGAAAATGTATCCGCCTGGTATTTCCAGAGCTGACGGAGGAACGTCGAAAAGAATTAGCGAAGGATATCAAAAAAAGAGGCGAAAGTGCGAAAGTTGCGATTCGAAACATTCGTCGTGATGCAAATGATGCATTTAAGAAAAAAGGAAAATCCGAAGATATTTCGGAGGATGAGATCAAAGAATTGGAAAGCTCTGTACAGAAATTGACAGATCAATATATTTCAGACGTAGATAAAGCGGTAGAAGATAAGACAAAAGAGATTATGACTGTTTAATACAGAAACAACCGGGGGACATAGCATTTTTTGCCATGTCCTCTTGTATGTTTCAGTGTTTACGAAAAATTAGAAACGATATGTTCTCTTGTAGTCTCTTTGTGATCGAATTTGTGAGAGGTTGAGAGTACAAATCAGTAGAAAAGAGGTATCAGAATGGAAATCCCACAACATATAGCTATTATTTTAGATGGAAATGGAAGATGGGCAAAAAGCAAAGGAATGCCACGGACATATGGTCATACGGTAGGTGCAAAAAATGTGGAAAATGTTTGCCGGGCAGCAAATGATCTCGGTGTAAAATATTTGACTTTATATGCGTTCTCTACAGAAAACTGGAATCGTCCAAGCAGTGAAGTGGCTGCTTTAATGAAACTGTTACGAAGTTATATGTCAAATTGTTTAAAAACAGCGAAAAAAAATAATATGCGTGTTCGGGTGATCGGCGAAAAAACAAGATTAGATGAGGATATTCAAAAAAGAATTGCAGAATTGGAAGCGGCATCTGCGGCATACGATGGTCTGAATCTTCAAATCGCGATCAATTATGGAGGACGTGATGAGATTACACGTGCGGTTCAAAAAATTGCGCGAAAGGTCGCTGACGGAAAAATAAAACCGGAAAATATTGATGAATCAATGATCGCTTCACAGTTAGATACAGCTGAAATACCAGATCCGGATCTATTGATCCGCACGAGTGGCGAGCAGCGTTTATCGAATTATCTGTTATGGCAGCTTGCCTATGCGGAATTTTATTTTACTGACGTTCCGTGGCCGGCATTCGGAAAGAGTGATTTAGAAAAAGCGATTGAAGCGTATAATCAGCGTGATCGCCGATATGGGAATATTGAAGATGACGAATAGATGGAGGCAGAATATGTTTAAGACACGATTGATTAGCGGTATTTTTCTGGTATTGGCGGCACTTGTTCTTCTGATCACAGGTGGAAATGTACTTCTTGTGGCGACAGGAATCATCTCTTTGATCGGTATGTTTGAATTATATCGGATTTTTCAGATTGAGAAAAGCAGTATCGGAGTGGCTGGCTATGTGGCAGCGGTTTGCTTTTATTTAAATCTTGCATATTCATTCTGGACAGATGGAACTTTTTTTATCATAGTGGTGTTGATCTGTCTGATGACCGTATATGTACTGACTTATCCAAAGTATAAGACAGAGCAGATTTTGGCGGCTTTTCTGGGGATTTTTTATGTGGCAGTGATGTTGTCGTTTGTTTATCAGACGCGAATGCTTCCAAATGGAAAATATCTTGTATGGCTGGTATTTTTATGTTCCTGGGGATGTGATACCTGTGCCTACTGTGTTGGCATGCTGATCGGGAAGCATAAAATGACACCAAAACTCAGCCCGAAAAAATCAGTGGAAGGTGCGATCGGAGGAGTGATCGGTGCAGCACTTCTTGCAATTATTTATGGGTTTGTTTTTCAAAAACAAATGGAAATTGAGACAGAATTTATCTGGGCGATGGCAGGAATCTGTGCGATCGGTGCTGTAATTTCTATGATCGGAGACCTGACAGCATCGGCGATCAAGCGAAATTATGGCATCAAAGATTATGGAAAACTGATTCCGGGACACGGTGGTATTCTCGATCGTTTTGACAGTGTGATCTTTACCGCACCAATCATTTATTACCTTGCACTTTTTTTAACGAAGTAGGAAAACTGTTTTTTTAGAAATTGTCGGTCTATAGGAAAGCAGACCGTGCAATATGCAGGAAAGAGGAAAAAATGAAAAAAATAGCAATATTAGGTTCTACAGGTTCGATTGGAACGCAGACATTAGAAATAGTAAGAGAGCAAAAAGATATTGATGTAGTGGCGCTGGCAGCCGGTAAAAATTTAAAATTGATTGAAAAACAGGCAAGAGAGTTTCAGCCGGAACTGGTCAGTGTCTGGGAGGAAAAAGATGCGATTTCTTTGAGAGAAAGTTTGAAAGATACATCGATCAAAGTCGGATTTGGCATTCAGGGGCTAATCGACGTTGCGACAGTAGCATCTTCAGAAATCCTGGTCACTGCAATTGTAGGAATGCTCGGTATTCAGCCGACGATCGCTGCCATTCAGGCGGGAAAGACGATCGCACTGGCAAATAAGGAAACATTGGTCACGGCAGGTCATTTGATCATGCCGCTTGCAGCAGAGCATCATGTGCCGATTCTTCCGGTGGACAGTGAGCATAGTGCGATTTTTCAGGCGCTAAATGGAGAGCAGACGAATAAGATTGATAAGATTTTATTGACAGCCTCTGGCGGACCGTTTCGTACAAAGACGAAAGACGAACTGAAACAGGTTCAGGTGGAGGATGCCTTGAAACATCCAAATTGGAGCATGGGAAGAAAAATTACAATTGATTCAGCTACAATGGTGAATAAAGGATTGGAAGTCATGGAGGCAAAGTGGCTGTTTGGAGTGAATTCGGATCAAATTCAAGTGGTTGTACAGCCACAGAGTGTGATTCATTCGATGGTACAGTTTGAAGACGGTGCCGTGATCGCACAACTCGGCACGCCGGATATGCGACTTCCGATTCAGTATGCATTATACTATCCGCAGCGCCGCCCGATGTCCGGAAAGCGTCTGGACTTTTATGAGCTGGGGAGCATTACGTTTGAAAAGCCGGATACCGACAAATTTGAGGGGCTTGCACTGGCTAGAAAAGCGCTGCAGGAAGGCGGAAATGTGCCGACAGTCTTTAATGCAGCGAACGAGAAAGCTGTGGCCAAGTTTTTGAACAGAGAGATTGGATTTTTAGAGATTCCGGAGATCATCCGGCGCTGTATGGATGAGATCCCATATCGCACAAACCCAAATGTCATCGAGATTTTAGAGACCGAGGCAGAGGTATACGACTTTATTGAAAGCAGGTGGTAATTTGAGATTTATAATAGCAATTCTAATCTTCAGTGTGATCATTATTTTTCATGAGCTGGGGCATTTTTTGCTGGCAAAAGCAAATAAAATTAAGGTAAATGAATTTTGTCTTGGAATGGGACCGAAGTTGTTTGGCATAAAAAAGGGAGAGACAGAGTATGCGCTGCGTCTTTTGCCTTTTGGCGGGGCCTGTGTCATGGAAGGTGAGGATGAGAATATCCAGACGGAGGGATCATTTAACAGTAAATCTGTCTGGGCGCGGATGAGCGTGGTAGCAGCCGGACCGGTGTTTAATTTTATCATGGCATATGTATTATCTGCAGTTTTGATCGGATTTAGTGGATATGATAAGCCACAGATCAGTGGTGTCATGGATGGATATCCGGCACAGGAAGCAGGGATTCAGGGGGGTGATGTGATCACAAAACTGAATCACAAAAACATTCATTTCAGTAACGAGATTAATGTGTATTTGTTTACGCATGCCGGAGAAAATATAACGGTACAGTATGAGCGGGATGGAAAAAAATATGAAACAACCCTGAGTCCGAAATATGACAAAGAGAAAAAAAGCTATTTGATCGGAATTCAGTACGAATCAGGAAAACGTGAAAAAACAGGTTTGATCGGAACGATAAAATATGCTGCTTATGAGGTAGAATATTATATCTGGTCTACAGTGGAAAGTTTAAAAATGTTGATCAGTGGATCCGTTTCTGTCAATGATCTTTCCGGACCGGTCGGAATCGTAAAAAGTATGGGTGAAACATATCAGCAGAGCAGCGCGTATGGTGTATTTAGTGTTGTTATGAGTATGTTGAATTTTACGATTCTGCTTTCCGCAAACCTTGGTGTGATGAATCTTTTGCCAATCCCGGCATTAGATGGCGGACGTCTTGTATTTTTGATCGTAGAAGCCATTCGAAGAAAAAGAATCGACCAGGAAAAAGAAGGAATGGTGAACCTCATCGGCCTTGCAGCATTGATGCTATTGATGGTCGTTGTCATGTTTAACGATATTCGGAAATTGTTTATTTAAACTGGAGGCGGATTCGATGGAAAGAAGAAAAACAAAACAAGTAAAAATCGGGGAACGTGTCATTGGCGGTGGACAACCGATTTTGATTCAGTCTATGACCAATACAAGTACAGAAGATGTAGCGGCTACCGTCGCACAGATTCAGGAACTTACAGCTGCCGGATGTGATATCATTCGGTGTGCTGTGCCGACAATGGAAGCAGCAAAGGCGGTAAAAGAGATCAAAAAACAGATTTCGATCCCACTTGTGGCGGACATTCATTTTGATTATAAGCTGGCCATCGCAGCGATTGAAAACGGTGTTGATAAAATACGGATCAATCCGGGAAACATCGGTGCACCGGAGCGCGTGAAGGCAGTTGTCGATGCGGCAAAAGCACATCAGATTCCAATCCGTGTCGGTGTTAACAGTGGTTCCCTGGAGAAACATCTGGTGGAAAAATATCACGGCGTGACAGCGGAAGGACTGGTAGAAAGTGCCCTGGAAAAAGTCAGACAGATCGAAGATATGGGATATGATAATCTGGTGATTTCCATCAAATCCTCGGACGTGATGATGTGTGTTCGTGCACATGAGCTGATCGCATCACAGACCGATTATCCACTGCATGTGGGAATCACGGAATCCGGGACACTGAAAAGCGGCACGGTCAAATCGTCGATCGGACTGGGTTTGATCTTAAATCAGGGAATCGGGGATACGATCCGTGTGTCGCTCACAGGGGATCCTGTGGAAGAAGTAAAGACGGCGAAACTGATCTTAAAGACGCTTGGGCTGCGAAAAGGCGGAATTGAAGTGGTCTCCTGCCCGACCTGCGGCAGGACGCAGATCGATCTGATCGGTCTGGCAAATAAAGTCGAAAACATGGTGGCAGATATTCCGCTGGATTTAAAAGTAGCAGTGATGGGCTGCGTTGTCAATGGTCCGGGAGAGGCCAAAGAAGCCGATATCGGAATCGCCGGTGGAAAAGGCGAGGGGCTTTTGATCAAACACGGCGAGATCATCTGTAAATTGCCGGAAGATCAGCTAGTGGAGGCACTTCGGCAGGAATTGCTGCACTGGAACGAGTAAAAACGGGAGTGAACACATATGGGAAAAGGGTTTTTTGAAGTTTTTCCGGAATTAAAAGTCAATACAGAAATTCAGGGTCTGATGAACCAGACGTCGGTACAAAAGGTATCGACGAATCAGGCCCACACATGTTTAAAAGTCTATTTGGAAAGTCCGCGTCTGATTCAGAAGCGGACGATTTTTCAACTAGAGAAAAATATCAAGGAACAGATTTTTCCGAAAGTAGAGCTGACGGTAAAAATCATTGAAAAGTATCAGCTTTCCAGCCAGTATACCCCGCAGAATCTTATGGAGGCGTATCGGGACAGTATTTTAGACGAGCTGCGCGCCTATAGTCAGTTGGAGTACAGTTTGTTTCGAAAAGCGAAGATTCAGTTTGAGGATGCATCTCATATGACAATGATATTAGAGGAAAGTATCGTGGCCAAAGACCGTGCGGACGAACTGGTGAGAATTTTAGATAAAATCATCTGTGAGCGCTGCGGTCTTTCCGTGATCATTGACTGCAAATTTCAAAAACAGGAAGAAAGCAGACTTCGTAAGAACAGTGATGTACAGATCGAATATGAAATTGCAAATATTTTAAAGCAGGTGCATCTGAACGGGGAAAGATCAGAAGAGCAGGCTGAAGCAAAAGAGACCGACCAAAAAGAAAAAGAAGAAAAAGCAGATACAAACGCATCTTCAGAATCACAAAATGCCAAAAGTAAATTTTCCGGTGGACGCGGCAAAAGAGAGTTTCAGAGACGAGGGGATCGTGGAGGATTTGCGGGCATTCGACGTTCCGATAATCCGGATGTGATATTTGGCCGTGATTTTGAGGAGGAATGTACGCCGATCGAGAAAATTTTAAGTGAAATGGGCGAGGTAGTTGTGCGTGGTCAGATCTTAAATGTAGAGGAGCGTGAGATTCGAAACGAAAAAAGCATTATCACGATTGCGATTACGGATTTTACGGATACAATTTTGGTGAAAATGTTCACGAAAAACGAGTATAAAAAAGAGATTTTAGACGGAGTGAAAAAGGGTACGTTTGTCAAAATCAAAGGAGTTACAACAATCGACAAATTTGATAGTGAGCTGACCATCGCCTCTGTGACAGGCATAAAAAAAATTCCGGACTTTACCACAACGCGGATGGATACGAGTCCGGTCAAACGAGTGGAGCTGCATTGTCACACTAAAATGAGCGACATGGACGGTGTCTCTGATGTCAAAGATATCGTCAAACGTGCCATGAAATGGGGGCATCCGGCACTTGCAATCACCGATCACGGTAATGTTCAGGCCTTTACCGATGCAAATCATGCCATTCCCGGGGATACTGATTTTAAAGCGATTTATGGCGTGGAAGCCTATCTGGTGGATGACTTAAAAGAGGTGGTAGAACAGTCACGCGGGCAGGATTTTCATGATACGTATGTGGTTTTTGACTTGGAGACGACCGGATTTAGTCCATTGGTCAATAAAATCATAGAGATCGGTGCCGTAAAAGTGGTCGACGGGAAAATTACCGACCGGTTCTCGACTTTTGTAAACCCGCAGGTTCCGATTCCGTTTCAAATTGAGGAATTGACCAGTATTCGGGATGACATGGTCATGGATGCGGATACGATCGAGGTGATTTTGCCGAAGTTTATGGAATTTTGCAAAGATGCGGTCATGGTAGCACACAATGCGGACTTTGACATGAGCTTTATCAAATACAATTGCCGCAAGCAGGGGCTTTCCTGTGACTTTACGATTGTCGATACCGTTGCCATGGCACGGATTCTTTTGCCGAACCTGAACCGGTTTAAGCTCGATACCGTGGCAAAAGCGTTGAATGTGCACCTTGGCAATCATCACCGTGCAGTTGACGATGCCGCCTGTACCGCAGATATTTTTATCAAATTTGAGGAAATGCTCCTAGAGCGTGGCGTGGAAAATCTGGATGCACTAAATGAGCTTGGCAGTATTTCCGAGGATAAGATCAAAAAACTTCCGACATACCACGCCATTATCCTGGCAACGAATGACTATGGACGCATCAACCTGTACCGTTTGATTTCCTATTCCCATATCAACTATTTTCACAAGCGACCGCGGATTCCGAAGAGTGTCTACTTAAAGTACAGTGAAGGACTTTTGATCGGTTCCGCATGTGAGGCGGGAGAACTGTACCAAGCGATTCTAAACGGAAGACCGGAGGAAGAAATCACGAGAATCGCAAATTTTTATGATTATTTGGAGATTCAGCCTCTTGGAAATGACCGTTTTATGATCGAGAGCGAAAAATATCCGATGATCGAATCCGAGGAAGATTTAAAAGAGATCAACCGAAAGATCGTGCGTCTGGGTGAACAGCTGCACAAACTGGTCGTTGCCACCTGTGATGTGCATTTTTTGGACCCGGAGGACGAAGTGTATCGAAGAATCATTATGGCGGGAAAAGGGTTTAAAGATGCGGATGATCAGGCACCCCTGTTTTTGCGGACCACCGATGAAATGCTACAGGAGTTTCAATATCTTGGCAGTGAGAAAGCAGAAGAGGTCGTGATCACAAATACCAATAAAATTGCAGACATGTGTGAGAAAATCTCTCCGGTGCGTCCGGATAAATGTCCGCCGGTGATTGAAGATTCTGACCAGACGCTGCGAAAGATCTGCTATAACCGTGCCCATGAGATGTATGGGGAAAACATTCCGGAAATTGTTACGGAGCGGCTGGAAAGAGAGCTGAATTCGATTATTTCCAATGGATATGCCGTGATGTATATCATTGCACAGAAACTGGTGTGGAAATCCAATGAGGATGGTTATCTGGTAGGATCCCGTGGTTCGGTCGGTTCTTCCTTTGTGGCAACGATGTCTGGTATTACGGAAGTAAATCCGCTGCGCCCGCACTACCTTTGTCCGAATCCGGAGTGCAAATACAGTGATTTTGATTCCGAGGAGGTCATGCAGTATGTGGGACGTTCCGGCTGCGATATGCCGGATAAGGTCTGCCCGAAATGCGGGACATTGATGAAAAAAGAAGGATTCGATATTCCGTTTGAGACATTCCTCGGATTTAAAGGAAATAAGGAGCCGGATATCGACTTGAACTTTTCCGGTGATTACCAGGGAAAAGCGCACCGATATACTGAGGTTATTTTCGGTGAGGGACAGACGTTCCGTGCCGGGACCATCGGTACACTGGCAGATAAGACTGCCTTCGGTTATATCAAAAATTATTATGAGGAGCGCGGGGTGCACAAACGAAACTGCGAGATTGACCGAATTGTGCAGGGATGTGTCGGCGTTCGTCGAACGACCGGCCAGCATCCGGGTGGTATCGTAGTATTGCCGACTGGAGAAGAAATTTATACGTTTACCCCGGTACAGCGACCGGCAAATGATATGACGACCGATGTCATAACCACGCATTTCGATTATCACTCAATTGACCATAACCTGTTAAAACTTGATATTCTCGGACACGATGATCCGACCATGATTCGTATGCTCGAAGATCTGACCGGAATCAATGCACAGGAGATTCCGCTGGATGATCAGGCGGTGATGTCGTTGTTTAAAAGTACAGAAGCACTTGGTATCACGCCGGAGGATATTGGTGGCTGTCCGCTGGGTTCTCTCGGAATTCCGGAGTTTGGAACTGAATTTGTTATCCAGATGCTGATTGATACACAACCGCAGACATTCTCGGATCTGATCCGAATTTCCGGTCTGTCTCACGGAACCGATGTATGGCTGGGAAACGCACAGACGTTGATCGAAGAGGGAAAAGCCACGATTTCTACGGCAATTTGTACGCGAGATGACATTATGATCTATCTGATCGGGATGGGGCTGGAAAGTGAGCAGTCCTTTACGATCATGGAGTCCGTGCGAAAAGGAAAAGGACTAAAACCGGAATGGGAAGAAGTTATGAAAGAGCATGGCGTTCCGGACTGGTATATCTGGTCCTGTAAAAAGATCAAATATATGTTCCCGAAAGCCCATGCGGCGGCTTACGTTATGATGGCATGGCGAATCGCATATTGTAAAGTGTATTATCCATTGGCTTATTATGCGGCTTATTTCAGTATTCGTGCAACAGCGTTCAACTATGAACTGATGTGTCTGGGACAGGATAAATTAAATTACTATATGTCAGATTATGAGAGGCGAAAAGACACACTTTCCAAAAAAGAGCAGGACTGCTACAAGGATATGAAAATCGTCCAGGAAATGTATGCACGTGGATTTGAATTCTGGCCAATTGATCTTTACAAAGCGCAGGCACGACGTTTTCAGATCATAGATGGAAAATTGATGCCGGCACTCAGCACGATCGAAGGTCTCGGTGACAAAGCGGCGGATGCTGTGGTAGAGGCTGCCAAAGACGGAAAATTTTTATCGAAAGACGATTTCCGTCAACGTACAAAAGTCAGCAAAACGGTTGTTGATCTGATGTCGGATCTCGGAATCTTCGGAGATCTGCCCGAATCGAATCAATTATCACTCTTTGATTTTGCATAGAATATAGTTTAAATTTGGGGGAATTCCCATATGGATGTTCAGCCCCCACGAGAGGTTCCAAAAAGATGGCTCTCGTGGGGGCTAAACTGCGTTCTTGTGTATGATTCTCTGAAAAAAATCCGTTAAAAAGTAAATTTTCTGTAAAGTTTACATAAAGCCGTGCCGATATACTTTTGTAGGAAAATAGGACTAGTTTGTTAGAATGGCAGATTTTACGGAAAGGAAGAGGTAATATGAAATATATTCGCAAAAATCACGCCAGACATTGCCTGACAATCTGTCTGATAATGACACTTATTGTCGTGCAATGTATAAGTCCAGTCACGGTTTTTGCAGCGGCGGCAAAAACCTCGGCTGTAAGGTCGATTCAGTTAGACAAAAAAGTATTGAACTTACAGAAAGGAAAGACAGCTACTGTCAAGGCAAAAATTTTTCCATCAGCAGTAAAAAATGTGAAGCTACAATGGAAAAGCAGTAAACCACAGGTTGCAACAGTGAATCAAAAAGGAAAAATCGTGGCCAAGAATAAGGGGAGCGCGAAGATCACGGCAACCGTGCGAGGAACAAAAAAGAGTGCATCCTGCACCGTAAATGTGAGTATACCGGTTTCGAAACTGACTGTTACGCCGTCAAAGACAAAACTTTTTGTCAAAGACAAAATTCAGTTGAAAACCAAAATTTTACCATCCAATGCCTCATTTAAAAAATTAATCTACAAATCGCAGAATCCAAAGATTGCAACAGTAGATCAAAAAGGCGTGGTGACAGGAAAAGCAAAAGGCACTACAAACATCATCGTGCAGGTAAAAGACACAAAGAAAAAACAAAGTGTTTCCATTACCGTGCAGGAAAAGAAAGCAGACAAGACAGAACCGGGCATATCGGATCAGACACCAGGGCAGGCAGATCCATCCACATCTGAGTCAAATCCATCGAGTAACATTCAACCAAGTATCGCAGAACCAGAACCGGACCCGATCGTGGTTCTATCCATTCAGGCACTTGAAGACGCCCCAGGCGTCATTCAACACTGGTCGACGAGTGCGTATGTGGAAAATCGACAAGAAGGTTTCATTGAATTGAAACTGACCATTACGGGAACGTCCATGACAGGTCTTACGGACGCATTCTGTGTCATTCCAACACAGGAGGATGCAACCGTTACGATTGAAGACGATCCACAGGAAGAATTTTGTAAAAAAATAACACTTTCAAAAGAAAATGTGGAAACAAATATTTATCATGTGGTATATGAGAGGGAAAATCTGTTTGGAATCAAGACTGTGAGCTGTGCAGGTCAGCCATGCACGATTGAAAATCAAAAAATCGCAACAGCTGGCGGCGAAGGGTATTTGAAACTGAATATTCCATATGAAGGGCAGATCGACTGGAATGTTGAGACGAAATACAGTGATGTGCAGTGGACAATGGAAGATTCTGACCGCGAGGGATTTTCGAAAAAAATTGTATTGACACATGAAAACCAGTCTGCAAGCTATTATGTAAAATTTGAAGAGGCAAAGGAAGAACTGTACATTTTGGAACTGTATCTGAATGGAAAAATGTTGGATCTGTCTCAATGGCATACGAAAGACACGATAAAAGAGCATAAAATGATCACTACACTTTCAAGTGACTTTTCCATCCACAGTGATGACGAACTTCGGGTTGTTCCGGCTACGGCAGACACACAGGTACAGATCGAGGAATCGGACATTTCCGGTTATCTGAACAAAATTGTTCTGACAAATGGAGAAAAAACAAAAACATATTATCTGAAAGGAGAAGAGGAAAAACCGCTTGAAATTCAGAGTGTCATGGTGGACGGAATCGGATATCGGGAAGGAAGAGAAAAAAACTATTTTGAAGTGCATACCTATGAAGGGTATCAGACATTGGAATTGTACGGCTCAGAACAGCCGCAATGGAAAACCTTTACTGTAACACCAAAAGATCCATCGGTGTCGGTGGCACAGGAAGATCTGAATCGAGGAAGATTTCGAAAAACGCTGATGTTAAGTGAGGGGGAACGACTGGAATATTTTGCGGTTCGTTGGAATTTGCAACCAGATCTTTGGGGACTCGCATCCGTATCCGTGGATGGTCAGACGTATTATCTTGCACAGAATGACGAACATCTAAATCATACATATGAGTGGGTATCTTCCGATCAAGCAGGGCAGGACGAGTTGAATACCAGTAGTCGAAAGACGTTGGTGCTGTATTGTGACACGCTCAATGCATCAAAGGAATTAAAGATTCATTCTTCAAATTTGAAAACAAAGGTGGAAGTTCGTAAGGATAAGCTGATTCTGACATATGGTTCTTATCAGGAACAATACGATATTCAGTATAAACTGGCGGACTCGATCTGGAAAATGAAGAGTATTCAGGCAGGAGGACAGACGTATGAATCACAGAGCGTGGATGATATCCGGCTGTTGCCGCAGCAGTACTTTAAGCAGAACAACGCAGAAGAATCAACGATAGAAGTGTATGGCACACAAAAAGAGTTGGGTGGAGACATTCAAGTGGAAATGGAAAATCCAAACGTGAACGTCACGGTTTCCGTGGATTCCATGCAGCCAAACCGGGCAAATTTTTGCATGGAATACCAGGGAGAGACGCAGGAGTATCAGTTGACCTATCAACTGTCTGATCAGCCGTTTTTGATTCAGGAGATTGATTATGGAAAATATCGTTATGCAGCTGGATATGAAAGTGGGCAGAGTTATTTTGTACAGGGCAGGGATACCATCCTTATGACCGGAATAGCGCAGTGTATGGGAGATGATCTGACATTTATCATGAAAGATCCGGAAGTGAAAGTCGAACTGTTTGATTCTGTTCGGGACGGCTATGAAAAAAGAGTTATTTTCACGAAAGGGGATTTGCAGAAATCGTACGACATTCGTTATACGCTGAATGAAAAGGTTTGGAAGGTTTCAAGTGTTAAATGTGGTGCCACAGAATACAAATACGCAGAATATCAGTATAACAGTTATGGAGAACCAACGTTTTTGCTTCATCGAAACGAAAGTACGACAGACGTGAGCGAGCTGATTTTGTATGGGACAAAAAAAGGATTCGATACTGACTTTATCATCACACCATTACGGGCTACGTTGAATGTAGAAATTCTTGAACCGGACCGAAGCGGGTATTTGAAAAAAGTTCGGTTTTCATATGGAAATTATGAGAGAATTTATTATGTCAAATACGATGTGCTGCCGGAAGTCTGGAGTCTGGCATGGATTCAGACGAAACAGGAGACATATGGAATGCAGGGAGGGGAGAATGAATTCTATTTTACACAGTATGAAGATGAAGTGACAATCTATGGAACAGAAAAGAGCAAACCGTCGATTCAAAAAATCGTACCGATGAATCGGGATGTGGTCTGCAAAGTGGAAGATGCAAAAAGTAAGGATGAGGTCAAAACACTGGTTTTGACATATGGTTCGCTGAAAAAAGAACTGCCGCTGTATTATCAGCCGCTAGACAGCGTCTGGCAATTGAAAAATGTACAGGCGGGCAGTCAGACTTATCAGAAAGAAATGTGGGCAAGAACTGTCGAACATGGATACTCGATTGAGCATAAGATTCTGGAAAACGGTTCGTACATGGTGATCAGTTTATTTGGAACCGAAGAGAAGCCGGAAGGTGCATTTACCATAGAAGCAGAAAACCCACAAACAAAAGTCAAAGTGGAGGAGACGGACAGACCGGATACGTTAGGGAAGGTGACGTTGACGTATGGTGAATTTACAAAAATTTATTATATTCAATATTCCATCTCAGACCGGGCTTTTGATCTTTTACAGATTCAAAATGGCGCGGATGTGTATGAACCATATGACGAGTCCGCCCCGGAAAGTAAGACCTCATATTTTCGAGATGTCCCGTGTGCTATCTGGGATCCGGATGTGACAGATTGTGAGATACTGTTAAAACCGATCATGATCTACGGCGGAAAAGAAGAACTCGGTTCGGATCTGTCTGTGGTCTGTCGGGTAAAAGACGCGGATATTACGATTGAAGACTGCGACATTCCGATGGGAGATTCGGGGTGGGAGTACTATGTCCTTTATAAGAAAAAAGTAACCGTAAACTGTTATGGAAAGAAAATGATTTATTACATCGGTATACCGGAAGCAAATCAAAATGGATAAAAGAAAAGTGTCGGAAGAAAAATCTTCCGGCATTTTTTTTGCAAACGATAAAAAGATTAAAATTATGTTAAAAAATAATGAAAAATACCGATATTTATAAATAGGAATAAAATACCAAATTATAAAACAGAAAGGAAGATAGTATGAAGATGTTTGAAAAAAGAAAACTGAAACGCTGGATGGCAGTTTTCTTACTGCTGACGTTGGCTGTGACCCAGTGTCTGAATCCGGCAATGGTGCAGGCAGCCACAAAAAAGACGATTGCTGTCAAAACCATTCAGTTAGAGAAAAAATCGTTACAGTTAGACAAAGGAAAGACCGCAACCCTGAAGGTAACGATTACACCGAAAGCGGCAAAAAATGCAAAGCTTGTATGGAAAAGCAGCAAGCCGAACGTAGCCTCAGTCAGTCAGAAAGGAAAGATCACAGCGAAGAATGCAGGTAATGCGAAAATTACTGTTACGGTAAAAGGGACCAAAAAAGTGGCATCTTGTACCATAAAAGTGCTGATTCCAGTTTCCAAATTGACAGTGACACCGACAAAAGCTGCGTTAAAGGCGGGTGAATCCGTACAGTTAAAAGCAAAGATTGCACCGGCAAATGCATCTTACCGGAAGCTTTCCTATCAGTCAAAAGATTCGAAGATCGCATCGGTAGATAAAAAAGGAACGATCACGGCAAAAAAAGCCGGAAAAACGACAATTACCGTACAGGTAACAGATACCAAAAAGAAAGTGACGATTCCGGTCACCGTAGAAAAAGAAGAAGCGGGCAGCGAAAAACCAAGTGTGTCCGAACCAGACCCTTCTGAACCAACATCTGAGCCGACAACTCCATCGACATCCGAGTCTGATCCAACCAGTATCCCAACAATCGAATCCAATCCGACAACAGCAGGCTCATCTGAGATTCCGGCGGAGCCGAGTACGACTGTTTCAGAGCCTTTGGTCTCCAGTATACCTGCAGAACCATCGGTTTCTGTTTCAGAGCCTTCCACAACAGAATCTGCATCCGAAAGAACATCAGAAACACCGTCTGCAGAACCATCGACAACGGTTTCGGAACCTTCAAAAGCAGAAAGTACACCGTCCATACAGCCGTCCGAATCCAAACCGAGTGAGGAGGAACCATCCTCGGAAGAAACGGGTTCTCTGCAAAATAAGAAACAATTAAAAACATATTTACAGAGAAGTAAACAGATGAAAGAACGGTTTACAGACGAAACGCAGAAGAAAAAAGTCGAGGATATGATCCAGACGGCAGAGGATGTTTATAAAACCGGAAAAACACAAGAAGAACTCCAGGAACAGATTTTGATCTTAAAAAAATGGATCAATGCATGTACACGGTCAGTCAGTGTTCGAATCTCTACATCGTCCTTTAAAACATTTTCTTATTCCACGAAGGAAGATGATAAGGGAATTACGACGTTAACATTTTTTGTAAAAAAATCCCTTGCAGATCAAGTTACCTATCGACCGGAAGTAAGCAGTAGTACGCTTGAGATACGAAAATCCAATCTGCCAGAGTTCGAGCAGGAACTGGTCGTTACAGCAGAAAACAGTTACACGGTTGTGTATGAAGTACAAAAATGCATTCTCTCGGAAAATCCGCTCTATATCAAATCTGTGGAGGATGAAGATGGTATCATCGGCTATTGGCATACCTATGTGAAAGAGGAAACAGACGATGTTTTGGAAATGAGATTGGGCATTCAGTTAAAAGGAAAAAATGGTTTAACGGATGCATTTCGTGTGACTGCAAAACAAAAAAATGCCACAGTGAAAATAGAGGATTATAAAGAACCAACGCCTGCTTATTATCCATGTATCAAAAAAGTGACACTGTCTGCAGTTAATGCAAAAAAAACCGTTTATTATGTGTATTGTTATCATATGGATGAATGGAAGATTCAGAGCTTAAACTATGGCGGAACTTCGTGCAGCATCCAGAGTCAGACACAGGCATACAGTGATTCAGATGGGTATCTTCTGTTAAAAGACAGTTACGAGGAAGGAAAAGAACTGCAGGTGACACCACTTTATGACGATGTGAAGTGGAAAGTGACGGATTCGGACAAAGAGGGATATCAAAAGAAAATCCTGTTATCAAAAGGAACAGAAAGTGTCACATATTATGTGAAATTTGCAACGGAGGCAGACAAGCTGCATATTTTGGATGTGTATGTAAATGGAAAATTAAAGGAAACAGGAAATTGGAATGTTTACGATGAAATGGAACAGGGAACCTATATTCATACACTCACTATTTATAACCTGCTGCCGGAGGATGAAGTACAGATCGTTCCGGTTTCCGAAGAGACCACGGCGACAGTTTCTGACTCGGATCTGCCGGGTTACATGAAAAAGATTGAACTGACGAATGCAGGAAAGACGAAAGTTTATTATGTAAAAAATACCGGGGAATCAAACCAGTGGATTCAAAGTGTAAAAGTGGATGGTGTCACATATGTAAATGGGATGAATGAAGATACCTCAAAAAATCCATATTTTAGGGAATCCGGATCAGGGGATTCCACTTTGTACCTTTATGGAGAAAAGGAACCGGATTGGAAGAACTTTGAAGTCATTCCGTATGATTCGGGCGTGACGGTAAGCATTGAAAATTCTGACTCTTCGGGGTATCAGAAAAAAGTGACATTACAGGCAAAAGACCAGACAAAGACTTATTATGTATCGTGGAATTATAAGGAGACCATCTGGGAGCCGGCCTCTGTTTCCGCCGATGGGGTTGTATACAAAAATTCTTCCTACTATATGGAACATGAGAATTACTCCTATGAGATGGGATATGCAAATTACAAAGGTTATGATGATCTTGCAGAATCAGACAACCAGACATTTACGTTATATGGGTATTTTTCCGAATTGCCAAAAGACCTTCAGATACAGCCGTCGAATTCACAGACAACAATGGAAGTCAAAGACGGACAGATTTTGATGACACACGGAAAAATGCAAAGATGTTACGATATTGATTACAAACTTCCAACAGAAGCATGGGAGATTCAGAGCATACAGACAGGCGGACAGACGATTTTAGACCGTGATCACCGCGGACCGGGCAGTACATCCTATTTTGAACAGAAAACGGATTTTTATGAGGAAGAGAACCGTATTTCTGTTTATGGACAGCCAAAAACAGAAGAACCGATACAGATCACCATGAAAAATCCGGATGTGAAAGTCAGTGTCCTGCCGGATACGAAAGAAAACAGTGATGCAAAGATCGTGATGGAATACCTCGGGGAAAAGAAAACCTATCATTTACAGTATGTATCAAATGATACGTCTGCTTTCGCGATCAAAGAAATTCAGTCCGGCGATTGGAAGTATCTGCCGGGGTATATCAGTGATGGCATGCCATCGGATGGGGATGGAAACAAAGTCGAAGAAACAGGGACATTCTCGCAGAGCAGCGATACGATCATCATCAGCGGAATTGCAAGCACGCTGGGAAATGATCTGACATTTACCATGAATGATCCGAGCATTACCGCACAGATTGTGGCATCGGATCGGGACGGATATGAGAAAAAAGTCATTTTCACAAAAGGCGAGAAACAAAAAGAGTACGCGATTCATTATCAGGTGAACGTCTCCGTGTGGAGCCTGGAGTCAGTAAAATCCGGCACCATCGCTTATCAGTATCAGTATCCGCAGGAGGAGCCGTTTTATACCTATAACCAGAACTACTGGAGTGCAAAGGTAAATGAATTGACATTATACGGAACGGAAAAAGCGGAACCAGAAAATCTTTCGGTAACTGCAAAAAAAGCAGGGGTCAATGTTACCGTTTCCGATACGACCAGAAAAGGATATTGGAAGAAACTCACTTTGACTTATGGCAGATATCAGCGTGTCTACTTTGTAAAATATGACGCCCTTCCAAAAATCTGGAATCTGGCATCCATTCAGGCAGGACAGACGTTGTACGGAGAGCGGGCAGAAGAAAATACGCCGTATCTGTTGCAATCGGAGAAAGGCGTGACATTATACGGAACAGAAAAAGAAACACCGGCAATGACAAACGCCATAGCCGAGAATCCGGAAGTGACCTGTGAACTGGCAGACAAAAAAGTGACGTTAACATATGGCTCGCTGAAAAAAGAATTGCCGATACAGTATCAGCCGCTGGATACGATCTGGAATCTGAAAACTGTTCAGGCGGGAACGCAAACCTATGAAAAACGAAATTACGGAACAAACCAGGATTACTACTGGTGTGAAGAATATGCATATGATCACACAGGCTCCTACAAAGCGATCAAACTGTATGGCTTAGAAGCACAGCCTGCCGGAGAATACAAGCTGGAGGCAGAGAATCCGGATGTTCAGGTGAAACTGGAAGAGACAGACAAAGCAGATACGCTGAAAAAAGTCGTGTTGACGTACGGCACATTTACAAAAACACTCTATCTGGTCTATGATATCTCAGAAACCGCTCTGACACCGGTTCAGGTAAAAGTTGGAACAGATGTGTATGAGGCGTATGATTATGAAAAAAGGGATCAGATGATTTATTTTGAAACCAGTTCCTACTATGATCCGACAGATACCGATTATGAGACCACAAAAAAGACACTGCTGCTCACTGGAAATCAGGCAGCGATCGGGACAGACTTTTCCGTGACATTCCGCTCACCGAATGCCAAGACATCCATAGAGGATTGTAATATCGTCGATCAGGAATATACACAGCCGGGTGAAACACCGCGTGTGTACACCAAAAAAGTGACCGTGGAATATGCTGGTAAAAAAGTCATTTATTTCGTTGCCTGTCAGTTGAGAGAAGATTTCTGGAATATCAAAGAGATTCATGACGGCGACACGGTCTACAGTTCTGAACCAAACGCGAAGAACCGGATCGAACAGTCCAGATGGGATGACACCTTAGAGATTTACGGGGAAAAGGAAGGCCTCAGTAACGATCTGATCGCGAAGTTAAATGTTCAGGATACAGATCCGAATATTTCGATTACCTGTGAATACATGGATGGCGTGTTAACACTGCATTATGGGGATATCGCGAAAACATTTACGGTTCGTTATGAAAAAACGGCGTCGGAAGATGATTGGTAAAAAACATACAAGATTACGCTTTCTTATAAGGAGGAAAATCAGGAAATCGTATTAAAAGTTGGTAGCAGTAGTTATTATGATGATGAGTATTATGACTGAATAATAAGGAGAAAAAAATAAATATTTGGCTGCAGATCCGAGAGAAACGAAGCTTCGCTGCTCTCGGATCTTTTTATGTTTTTAAGGAGTCACTGTACGCAGTGTCTCTTTCAACTGATCCATCGGAATCAGATTATCATAGTCATACCCATCCACAGAGCGGGAAGTATCGTATACCGCATTCAGTTCACGATCATACTGTTCCTTGCTGACCGGTTTTTGATTCCAGGAATATTCATAAATAGGATTTCCTTGTGCATCGGTCTGCGGGACTCCATTTGGATCCTCGTATCCGCCATTTCCGCGTGAGAGAAACTGTCCGTCTTGAATCTGATATACTTCATCATAATAATAGCCCATATGACCGTCACTGTTACACCATAAATTCGAATTTGGAATGTAGGAAAAACCTAACCGGGCAGTCTGTTGGGCAGAGACAGTTCCATTAAAATAAGTCAGAATGGTACAGCCGGCTGCTTCACAATCGCCGATCAAAGCTAATTGCGGAATTCCATCATCCGTGATGTGCAGCAGTGTTGCACCTGTAAAGGATTCGGCATAGGATTCTTGATTTTCTTCATAATACTTGATATAGGCTTCTCTCCATCCGTCATTGGCAGCTTTTGTTTCGTTGGTGTTTGAGGCTTCCTTTAATGGTGCCGCATCAGACACGACAAACTGGTTATGTCCGTCTTTTACATATTGTTCGACGTCTGCAATGACCGGGTTTGTGAGCGCTTTTGTTGTATCCGCGGATAAATCCTTTTGCAACGTATATTCTCCTGATGGGCTCCCACTGTATAGGCGAACTTCACGAAAACTGTCCGTACTTCCTTGTGGAATATAAGAACAAAGCGTAATGATATCGTCAAAACCATCCGCATTCAGATCGCGAAATGCAAAGGCATCCACGCTTTGAAATGTCTGGTCTTCTCGCTCGTTATCCTTTGTCATGCCCTCTAATACGATCGGTTTCGCAGAACCATGCGTAATGGTAAAACTGGCATCCCCTTTTGGATCGATCGTTGCATCCGGGCGAAACGATTCAAAATAAACAGATCCCCATGGGGAGACTGTATGATATTCACTCTGGTCCGCGATATTTAGATTTTTCGCATAGCGGTCATAATCCGGTGTGGCGTTAGCCTTCTGCTGTTTTTTTATTTTCCTTTTTTGTTTCTTTCGTTTTGGAAACTTCTTCCGGTTGTTCATTTGTATCAGATTGCTCCGCTTGCTCTTCGTTTTCCGGTTGAAGTGTCCTTGTATTTTCCATGTTTTCCGGTTCTGCCTCTTCTTGCTTTTGGCAGCCGCCAAGCAGCGCACTGACCAGAACAGTACCCGCTAAAAATCCCATGATGACTCTCTTTTTCATAATATACCTCTCATTTCATTTTAATCTATCTATTTTATCATACAGTTTTTTTATCTATTTGTAAATGAATGTTTACACGCAATTTTTATGCCTTATATGTGCGTAAGTCTTTGCAAGTTCTACTTTATTGGTTATCCACTACATTTTTGCTACCACCTCTTTTGGGCACTCTAACGAAAAATATCTCAACCACTCGGTTCCAATACATAGTTTCCGGTATCCGGTAGGAGGTAAGGTGCGGGGTGGCTGAAGCAAAAGTGGCTTTGACAGAAATGATAGTGAGTTTGGATGGGCGGATCTGTGATGC
>JBJENW010000340.1:0-6815 GCA_051880395.1 Lachnospiraceae bacterium
CCTCCAAAAAACAGCAAAAATAAAGCATCGCAGGACTGCCCGTCGCGAACTTCCTTCATTTCTGTCTAGCCACTCTGTAAGATGCCGCCCCGTGTTCTGTGCCTGCCCGATTCCCGGAAACGTCCGTAAAGAAATCCCCAAGGCTGAGATTTGTTTCGCCAAGTCACCCCCAAAGAGTGATGGGGCCGATACCATTTCGGATGGTCAACAAAGTCCCGTCTGCAACACACTTACGCTCATATAAAGCGTAAAAATAAATATAAACAGAAACGAAAAAGTCTGCGTTTACCGTGCGGTATCTCGGATTTTGGGTTGTAACAGGCATAGAAATTCGTTATACTTATGATTAGAAGAAAAGAACAAGCATGTAATCAGGGAGGCGAAACGGATGGGCGTATATTTAAATCCGGGAAACGGAAATTTTAAGACTGCCTGTCAGTCGGAAATTTATATCGATAAAACAGGTCTGATCGAGCATACAAATCAGATGATGAATACGCAGCAGCGTTTTATCTGCGTCAGCCGTCCGCGGAGATTCGGAAAATCCATGGCAGCGTATATGCTGGCAGCTTATTATGGAAAAGGATGCGATTCCTCTGAGCTGTTTGCCCCGTATCAGATTGCAACAAAGAAAGATTATGAGAAACATCGAAATCAGTACAACGTGATCATGCTGAATATGCAGGATTTTTTGAGTGTGACAAAAACTGCAGAAGAAATGGTTGCACTCTTACAGAAACGTGTATTGAAAGAATTGCGGCGGGCATATCCAGAGATGATCGATCCGGATGAGAGTTTGCTTAGTTTTGCACTGGATGATATTTACAGTCAGATCAATGAACCTTTTATTTTTATCATTGACGAGTGGGACTGCATATTGCGGGACCGTGCATACACAGCGGAGGATCAGAAAACTTATCTGGATTTTATCCGGAATCTGCTGAAAGATAAAGTGTATGTGTCCCTCGCCTATATGACGGGAATCCTGCCGATCAAAAAGTATGGAACGCATTCTGCCTTGAATATGTTTTCGGAGTATTCGATGACCGCCCCGCGCATGTTTGCGGAATACATCGGTTTTACTGAAGCGGAAGTGAGAGAATTGTGTCAGACGTATCAGGTTGATTTTGATACAATGAAAAACTGGTATGACGGTTATATTTTCCCGGATGGTCTGCATATCTACAATCCGAAATCAGTTGTGGACTCTCTGCTGTTTCGAGAATTTTCAAGCTACTGGACGCAGACAGAGACATATGAAGCGTTAAGAATCTATCTGGATTTGAATTATGACGGGCTAAAGGATGCGATTGTGGAAATGTTGGCTGGGAAGCAGATTGTGATCAACACAGCAAAATTCCAGAATGATATGACCACATTTTCAGGGAAAGATGATGTGCTGACGCTGTTGGTACATCTTGGATATCTGGCATTTGACGCGGAAAAATCAGCGGTATTTATTCCCAATATGGAGATCCGCGGAGAGTTTCGAAATGCAATCGAAGGAGAAAAATGGAAGGATGTGATTCGGTCACTGGAAAAATCAGACCGTCTCTTAGAAGCAACCTGGAATCAAGATGCCGACACCGTGGCGCAGTTACTTGACGAAGCTCACAGCGAAAACACATCGATTCTATCCTACAACGATGAGAATTCCCTGAGTTGTGTCATAGCTCTTGCATACTATAACGCCAGAAAAGAATACACACAGATCCGTGAATTCCCGTCCGGCAAGGGCTTTGCTGACATGGTATATCTCCCGAAAAAATATTCGGACAAACCGGCGCTGGTCGTGGAGTTAAAGTACGACAAATCTGCAGAAGGTGCACTGGCACAGATCAAAGAGAAACGGTATCCAGAAAAATTGGAAGAATATCACGGGAATCTGCTTCTGGTGGGAATCAATTATGACAAGGAGACGAAGAAACATACATGTGTAATTGAAAAAACAGAGCGGAAATAAATGCAAGGGAGGCGAAATGCATGGGCGTATATTTAAATCCGGGAAACGGAAATTTCAGGAGTGCCTGCCGGTCGGAAATATATATCGATAAAACAGGTCTGATCGAGCATACAAATCGGATGCTGGGTACGCAGCAGCGTTTTATCTGCGTCAGCCGTCCGCGGAGATTCGGAAAATCTATGGCAGCGTATATGCTGGCAGCTTATTATGGAAAAGGATGCGATTCCTCTGAGCTGTTTGCCCCGTATCAGATTGCAACAAAGAAAGATTATGAGAAACATCGAAATCAGTACAACGTGATCATGCTGAATATGCAGGATTTTCTGAGTGTGACAAAAACTGCAGAAGAAATGGTTTCACTTTTACAGAAACGTGTGCTGAGAGACCTGAGGCGTGCCTATCCGAAGGTGATCGATCCGGATGAGAAACTGCTCAGTTTTGCACTGGAAGATATTTACAGCCAGACCGATGAAGCGTTCATTTTTATCATTGATGAGTGGGACTGTATCTTGCGGGACCGTGCATACACCGCAGAAGATCAGAAAACCTATCTGGATTTTATCCGGAATCTGCTAAAAGACAAAGCCTATGTGTCCCTTGCCTATATGACGGGAATCCTACCAATCAAAAAGTATGGAACACATTCCGCTTTAAATATGTTTGACGAGTATTCCATGACAGATCCGGGAGCGTATGCAGAATTTATTGGTTTCACAGAAGCGGAAGTACAGGAACTTTGTAATGAGTACGGAGTGGATTTTGATACGATGAAAAACTGGTATGACGGCTATGTTTTTCCTAATAGAATGCATATTTATAATCCGAAATCGGTAGGAGACAGCATCCGGAGAAAACAGTTTTCCAGCTACTGGACGCAGACAGAGACATATGAAGCATTAAGAATCTATTTGGATCTGAATTACGACGGGCTGAAGGATGCGATTGTGGAAATGTTGGCAGGGGAGAAAATCACGATTGATACAGAAACATTTCAGAATGATATGACAACTTTTGAAAGCAGAGATGATGTACTGACCTTGCTCGTTCATCTGGGGTATCTGGCATATGAACATGAAAGACAGCAGATATCTATCCCGAATGCAGAAATTCGTGCGGAATTTGTCCGCGCGATCAAAAGCTGCAAATGGAAGGATGTCATTGAATCACTGGAAAAATCGGACCATCTCTTGGAAGCAACCTGGAAGCAGGATGCCGACACCGTAGCACAGATTCTTGATGAAGCCCACAGCGAAAACACCTCGATTCTATCCTACAACGATGAGAATTCCCTGAGTTGTGTCATCGCTCTGGCGTATTACAACGCCAGAAAAGAATATACCCAGATCCGTGAATTCCCGTCCGGCAAAGGCTTTGCCGACATGGTCTATCTCCCCAAAAAATATTCGGACAAACCGGCGCTGGTTGTGGAGTTAAAGTACGACAAATCTGCAGAAGGTGCACTGGCACAGATCAAAGAGAAACGGTATCCAGAAAAATTGGAAGAATATCACGGGAATCTGCTTCTGGTGGGAATCAATTATGACAAGGAGACGAAGAAACATACATGTGTAATTGAAAAAACAGAGCGGAAATAAAAAAAGATAAACAAAATACGAAAAACAACCGATAAAACATACGAAAAAAGAAAAAGGAATGGAAGTTTTGATGGGACAAAAACGTTCATGGAAAACAGCCATTCCTTTTTTATTTTACAGTTTGATAAAGAGGAGGAGCCAAAATGAGAGGAAAGAACACGGGGAAAAAAATAGCTGCTATCGCGATGAGTGTCGTGCTGCTTTCACCAACCCATTTATTTGCACAGAGCATGCAGCTACAAAGCAGTTTTGCACAGATGCAGGCGGTACAGACAGCGGATTATATGGAAAACGGAACGCAGGCAACGTGCGAGGTCACGGTGACGGATCCTACGTCTGAAAAAGAGCAGGAGACCTGTGTATCATTAGAGGGGCAGGCGTCCGATAATCGTTCCAACCAAAACTATACGAGATGGTCTTCGGTACAAAATTCCTATCTGCATCAGAATACGGATGGTACATTGACAAGGGTAGAACATACAACGGCAGGTGTTTTGATCGAAACGTATTCGGAGGATGGAAAAACACGCTTGTCGACCAAGACAATAAAAAAAGAACTGAATCTGTTTGGCGGATGTTTTTGCGGAACAGAAAATAATTATTTGGTCTTCGGACAGGAAAATGAGAAGGAAAGCGATGAAACAGAAGTGATCCGAGTTGTAAAATATACAAAGAACTGGGAGCGCGTTGATGATTGTAAAATCTATGGTGCAAATACCTATCTTCCGTTTGATGCCGGATCCCTTCGCATGATCGAACTGGAAGGAAACTTATATATTTACACCTGCCATGAGATGTACGCAGACAAAGAGGAGCCGGGAACACATCATCAGGCAAATATGTTATTTACCGTTGATGAGAAAACGATGGAAACGAAAGATTCCATGTATGAGGTGTCAAATTTGGTGGACGGTTATGTCAGTCACTCGTTTAATCAGTTTATCCGGACAGATGGGACATCGATTTATCGTGTGGATCATTCGGAAGCAAATACACTAAGCATGTACGACGAATATTTGTCAGTAAATGGGATCACACTGACCAAATATCACAAAGACAGTTCCTCTACAAATGTCAGAGTGCATATTCCGTTAAAATTTGATATACACGAAGGAAATTATACAGGCGCATCGATCGGTGGATTGGAACTCGGAGAAAATAACTGCCTGATCGCTTATAATAAAGATGTGTCAAACTTCTGTGAAAATCGAAATGTTTATGTGGCAATCACGGATCAATTGCTGAATCAGACAAAAATAATTCAATTGACAGCGTATACCCAAAACGATTCCATTACTTGCTATACGCCACAATTGGTAAAAATAAATGAAAATATGTTTCTTGTCATGTGGGAGGAATATGATGAGAAAACGCAAGAGATAATAACGAAACTGATGACAATCGATGCTGACGGAAATACGATCTCTAAAGCAGTAGAAACAGATCTGAAAGAATCCGACTGTCAGCCGATTGTATGTCAGGATGGAACCGTAAAATGGTATGTGACAGAAAAGGAAGGATCGATGCTTTACACGGTAAATCCATATCATCTGGAGCGAATACAAAAACAGACGCAGCCGATCACAGAATCCTGCGTGAAAAAAATATCTGATTTCGTATACACCGGCAAACAGATTTGTCCGAAACCGGAAGTAACCGTTGCATCGAAACGTCTAAAACAGGGAGCGGATTATACCGTACAATACGGCACAAACAAAATCGGAAAAGGGACGGTTACGATCATAGGAAAAGGGAATTATAGTGGAATAGTGAAGACAACCTTTACCATTGTTCCTCGCAAAACAACTGTATCGTTAAAATCTTCTGCAAAAGGCAAGATACAGGTCACTGTTTCGAAAAAGAAAGAAGCGAACCAATATCAGATTCAATATGCGCAAAATGCAAAATTTAAAGGTGCAAAGAATCTGACCATAAAATCGGTAAAGACTACACTTTCCACAACTTCCGGGAAAACCTATTATGTAAGGGCCAGAGCCATAAAGAAAGATGGAACGAAAACATACACCGGCGGCTGGTCAACTGCGAAGAAGATAAAAGTCAAATAAGTTTTGCACTAGAAGAAAATAAAAAAACTGTAGTGTGAAGCAGGATATCCGCGATATCGTAAATGGATTGGTATCGCGGATTTTATATTTCATGCAACTTGTGTAGCAGCCATTGCAACTTATGTCGTGTGGGATTGATTAAAAAAAGAATACGGTTATAATTTGGTTTGAAGGGAGGTGCTAAAGCATGTTTTTAAAATTAATACAAAATCGAAATATAGAAAAAGCAAGAGTAACGATTGAATACAAAGAAAAAAATGAACAGATCAACAAAGTCATTGATTTTGTGCAACATTTGGATGAAATCGAAAATAGCTTTTTTGCAAGCTCTGAGGGAAAGCTGTATAACTTAAGTGTAAATGATATTTTGTATATTGAATCCGTAGATCGAAAAACATTCGGATATACAGTTGACCATGTATATGAATTAGGCTGCAAACTATATGAGATAGAGGAAAAGTACAGGTTGATGGATTATATGAGAATCTCAAAGTCGTGTATTGTTAATCTGAAAAAGATCCGTTCATTAAAACCGGATTTTGGCGGGAAAATACTTGCAACAATGGACAATAATGAGAAACTGTACATATCTCGTCAGTATGCGCGTGTGTTAAAAGAAAAATTAGGATTAGGAGGAAAACGTCAATGAAGAATTATATAAAAAATGTACCGAGTCAAATAGTTGCAATATTTACAATTATGAGTTTAGTCTTTACTGCTATTAGTATATCACTGGGGGTAGAAACCATTCCCGTAACTCGTCTGGTCGAATTTTTCATACTCGCTATCCCGGGTGGAATTTTGATGGAGTTTGCTTTTGGAACATGTATCATCAAACGAATGGCAGATGTGAAGAGATCCATCATATTTATTGTTCCATTTGCTATTGTCACATTTCTATGTGCTGTTGTATTTCATTGGATTACAGAATTACATACGATAAGTACATACATTAAATTTGCCGGAATATTTTTGGGATGTTGGCTTCTTTCTCTCATTCTATTTGAAATAGAGCATCGAATAAGAGGAAAGAAATATACAGAAAAACTGAGAGAATATCAAAACGAAGGAAATCAGCGTGAGTAATAAAACAAAAGATTGTTACTGTTCACTCACAATCTTTACGCTTTATATGAGTGTAAGTGTTGCGACCACTACTTTGTTGGCTATCCGAAACTGTATCGACGCCAC
>JBJENW010000341.1:0-2807 GCA_051880395.1 Lachnospiraceae bacterium
TCTGTCTAGCCTTTCTGGAAACAGCCGCCCCCGCCTTGCGCACCCAGCCGAATTTCGGAAACGTCCGCATAGGAATCCCCCAGTTGAGATATTTTTCGCGTCATTCTTTTTCAAAGAGTAGTGGAGCCGATACCGTTTCTGGAGGCCTATAAAGTAGAACAGACAGATACTTACACCCATATAAAGCGTAAGTGTGCAAATAAAAAAAGCTTGCGTTTACCGTGAACTGTTAGCACTCTTGCTTGACGAGTGATAAAATATATGTTATATTACAAATAGAACATAATAACTGGGCTTATGCAATCGAAGATTGCAGTAGCCCTCATTTTTTTGCAGTAGAATCCGAGAAAAACAGACAGGAGGAGATAAGGCATGCATGTCAGGTTGTTTGCAACATTGAAAAATTATAAAAAAGAATATCTTTTGAAAGATGTTTTTGCCGGCATTATTATGGCAGCGGTATCCATTCCGATTGCGATGGGATATGCGCAGGTGGCAGGGCTGCCGGCGGTCTATGGATTGTATGGATCGGTTCTGCCGATTCTGTTTTTTGCACTTTTTTCGACTTCTCCACAATTTATTTTTGGCGTAGATGCGGCTCCGGCGGCAATCACAGGGGCGGCACTAGTCTCCCTCGGCATCACCGCAGGTTCTGAAGAGGCATTGGCGTATGTGCCGATGATCGCTATGTTTGCGGGGGCGTGGCTGCTGCTGTTTTATCTGTTGAAAGCCGGACGAATGGTGGATTTTATCTCGACCCCCGTAATGGGAGGCTTTATCAGTGGAATTTCCGTGACGATCATTTTCATGCAGATTCCCAAATTGCTCGGAAGCGGGGCAGGGACAGGAGAACTGCCGGAGCTTTTGAAGGATATCTGGGAGGCATTGCAAAACGTAAATGGCATGTCTCTTTTACTTGGGGCGGCATCGCTTGTAGTCATTCTTTTTGCAAAAAAGAAGGTTCCAAAATTCCCGATGGCAATTCTCATTATGGCAGCAGGCGTGGTTTTGACCTGCGAGTTTCATATTGATCGATATGGTGTCAGACTTTTGGAAGATGTGGAACCCGGCCTGCCGCATTTCGTTCTTCCGGAATTCGGAAAAGTAAATTTGACACAAGCTGCAGGGCGGGGGCTTATGGTGGCCGTGGTCATTATGGCAGAGACACTCTTGTCCGAGAATAACTTTGCACTGCGCAATGGATATCCCATTGACGTGAATCAGGAAATATTAGCCTGCGCTGCAGGAAATTTTGCATCTGCCATCGTGGGGAGCTGTCCGGTGAATGGAAGTATTTCCAGAACATCTATGAATGAACAGTATGGCGGAAAGACGCAGGCAGTTTCTATCACTGCCGGACTTGCAATGGCTGGACTTCTTTTGATTGGAACGGCCTTTATCGGTTATCTTCCGGTGCCGGTTTTGACGGCGATCGTCATTTCGGCACTTTTGAATGTGGTGGAATTTGATCTGGCAAAACGGCTGTATCGTGTGAGTCGGAATGAATTTTATATTTTTATGGCGGCTTTCTTTGGTGTATTGATGTTGGGGACAATTTACGGGGTTGTGATCGGAATCATCCTGTCTTTTGTTGCAGTGATCTTGAAAGCGACCAATCCTCCGCGCGCATTTCTCGGAATGATCCCTGGAAAAGATGATTTTTATGATCTGAGTAAGAACCGGTATGCGTGTGAGATTGAACATGTTGTCATTTATCGGTTCAGCGAAAGTCTGTTCTTTGCAAATATAAAGATTCTTCAGGAAGATATCGAAAAGAGCATTCAGGAGGATACAAAAGTTGTGATCTTAGATGCCGGTGCTGTCACAAATATTGATATCACAGCGGCAGACCGGTTGGAGATGCTGGCAAAAGAATTAGAAGAGAAACACATTCGTTTTTATATCACAGAGCATATGGATACGGTGAATGATCAGATGCGAAAACTTGGAATCGGACACCTGATCGAAGAAGGGCATGTCAGAAGAACAATCACGGCAGCACTTCGGGATGCCGGAGTCAGACAGCCATATCCGTTAAAAGGAATGGATGAACGGAAACGAAATTTGATCCAGAGTATTCCGGCCGAAGTAGAAAATTCTCTGGAGGAATTTACCTGGGCATTTGGAGAGAATACCGCAGAACAGATTGAAAAGCGAGTACAGTATGTGTTACATAATATTCAACAAATTCCGGAATTGGAGGATATGACAGAACGTGGATTGATGCGAAAAAAGGGAAATTGGAGGCATCTTGGAGCAATTGACGAGGATGAATTTCTTCGTCGCATGGAATTCCATATGGATGAACTGCCGGAGCATTTGAGAAGTCAGGTCAATCGCAAGGAAATCATCAGGCTGATCGAAAAGCGGCGGCAAAGAATCATGGAGCAGTTGCAGCAGGAAAATCCGGAAGTCATCAAACGGCTAAAAGAACGGAGAATGGAACTGGAACACCGGTTAGAGCAGCGGGATCCCAAAGCGGCAAAGTGGCTGCATGAATGGGAAGAGGAAATGAAAATGCAAAAAAAGTAACAAAGCAGGCTAACAAAACCGATATAAAATACAGAATGTAACTGTATAACGTTAAAAAGAGAAAAAGAAAAGGGGAGAGAAATGAAGGGGAAAAAAACAGGGTTTCATATTTTATGTCTGTGTATCAGTTTTTTGTTTTGTTTTTCAGGGTGTGGGAAATCACAACAACCAGACGATTATGCGGTGAATGAGGGCTATGAGACATCGGATGCGCAGGAAACATCGGAAAACAAGATGGATGCTGGTGAAATAAAAGTTGGTGTGTTGTATCTGGG
>JBJENW010000341.1:2907-6726 GCA_051880395.1 Lachnospiraceae bacterium
CATCGGAAAACAAGATGGATGCTGGTGAAATAAAAGTTGGTGTGTTGTATCTGGGGGATCCGGCGGAAGGGGCGGGATATACCTACACGCATGAACTTGGAATCGAAGGAATGCAGAATAATCTAGGTCTGGAGGAGAGTCAGATCATCCGAAAGATCAATATCGATGATGCAGATGAAACAGCGACAAAACAGGCATTGCAGGAGTGTGTCGATGAAGGATGTAATATCATTTTTTCGACAAGCTGGGGCTATATGCAGGCGACATCAGATTTTGCAGAAAAATATCCGGACATTTATTTTTCCCATGCAACCGGATATATGAGCAATGGAAAAAATTTCAATAATTATTTCGGGCGTATTTATCAGGCGCGTTATCTGAGTGGAATTGTTGCAGGGAAAAATACGAAAACAAATAAATTAGGTTACGTGGCTGCACAGGGATTAGATAACTCAGAAGTGACAGGCGGAATCAATGCGTTTGCAATGGGAGCGGCATCTGTGAATCCGGATGTAAAAGTGTATGTAAAGGTGACAGGAAGCTGGTACGCACCGGAGGCGGAAGAGGCAGCGGCGAGAAAGCTCCTCGATGCAGGATGCGATGTGATCGCTCAGCATTGTGATGCGGCTTCGCTGCAAAAAATTGCTCAGGATAAAGGGGCTTATAGTATCGGCTACAATTCGGACATGAGTAAGGAGGCACCAAAAGCCTGTCTGTGTAGTGTGATTTGGAATTGGAGTGCTTACTACACATATGCAGTGCAGTCTGTGCTGGATGGAACGTGGGATGGTGCGAATTATTTTGGCGGCTTGGAAGAAGGATTAGTGGATATCACAGAACCAGCTGATTTTTGTGCAGATGGAACCAAGGAAGCGGTAGAGCAGGTGAAAAGTGAGATTTTAGCTGGAGAAAATCACGTATTTGAAGGTGAACTGGAAACCAATACAGGAGAAACCATTGGGAAAAAGGGCGAAGTGTTTTCGGATGAAGATATCACCGGAAAGATGAGCTGGTATTATAAAAACGTGAAAGTCTTGAACTAGGGGAGGGAAGAAGATGAGCCTGAAAAAAAGAATGATACTGACAGCGGTATTTCCGGTTTTGATCTTAGGTGGAGTGGTATTAATATTGTCGATGACAAAGATACGTGCATCACTGTTACAGGAAATTCAGAATTCGCTGAAAGGTACGGCAGCGGCAACACTTGCAGCTTATGACCAGAATACCGGTGAATATTTGCAGACAGAAAACGGAGATGTCTGGAAGGGCGGATATAATATTTCAAAATCAGAAAACCTTGTAGATGGAATCAAGAAAAAGACGGGGATGGATGTCACGTTTTTTTACGGCACAAAGCGGATCATGACATCTGCGTTGGATAAAAACAACAAACGAATTCTGGGTTCACCGGCAGGAGAGATGGTGGAAAAGAAAGTTTTGCAGGAGAAAAAAGAGTATTTTAGCAAAAATGTTTCCGTTGATGGCACGATTTATTATGGCTATTTTCTTCCGGTTGCGCAGGAGGGGGATGAAAATCAGATTGTTGGAATGATTTTTGTCGGAACACCGAAAGGGGAAAAAGATGCGTCAGTTTATACCATATTGATGGGGGTAGCGGCGGTAGTCTTTGTGATGATGGTGTTTGGAATTTTATTTGCGGCTCGTCAGGCAATGAAGATCAGTTCGGGATTGAGCAAAGGTGTTTCGGTATTGCAAAAGGTTTCAAAAGGAGAACTGGAAGTAGAGGTAGATGCTTCTCTTCTAAAGCGAAAAGATGAACTTGGAGCATTGGCGCAGGCCGTGGCGCGTTTGCAGGAGGAATTGAGAAATGTTATTACGGGTATTTCAGCAAACGCAAAAGATCTGCAGAAGGCAGCAGACCTTTTGGGAACAACAGCAGAAGAGACAAATGATACGATGCGTGGCGTGGAGGAAGCTGTCAATGAAGTTGCAGATATTTCCATGAAGCAGGCTGAAAGTTCGAGGGAAACATCAGAAAATGTAAATCACATGGGAGAAAAAATTACAGAAGCGTATCAGGAAGTAGAATTGTTAGATAAAAATGCAAAAGAGATGAATGCATTCGGTTTACGTGCAAGAGATACGTTGAATGAATTAAAGAGGACAAATGATGAAGTGGAGACATCGGTGGAAAAAATCGCAGAGCAGACGAATAAGACAAATGCATCGGTACAAAAAATTCAGGAAGTGACAACGCTGATTCAGTCGATTGCAGATGAAACAAATTTGCTGAGTTTGAATGCCTCGATTGAAGCTGCACGAGCCGGAGAGAGTGGAAGAGGATTTGCGGTTGTTGCGGAGCAGATCCAAAAGCTGGCAGAGCAGTCCGCCGAGTCGAGCACAGCGATTCAGGAAATCATAGACAAACTGATCGTGGAATCAAATGCATCCGTTGACTTAATGGAACATGTGCAGGAAATCACAACTTGTCAGAGTGAAAATATGGAGAAAACAAAAGTAACAGTGGAAGATGTGCTGGAAGGAATCGCAAGAGCAGTTCAGAGTATCGAGCAGATCGAACAGATTACCGGACAATTGGCTCAGGTGCGAAATGGTATCGTAACCGGTGTAGATGAGTTGTCTCAGGTGGCGCAGGAAAATGCACAGAGCTCGATGAAGACATCGAAAGAGACGGATCAAGTGGCTGCGGCTTTTGCGAAAATCTCAGACAGTACCGGTCAGTTGCGGGAGATTGCAGACCAGTTGGTGAAGAGTATGGAATATTTTATGATTCCATGCTGATTGTGTTGACGGAATCTCAGAGAGGATGTCTATCTTTATCTTGCAAAATGAGTTTCTGTTTTGGTAGTTGAAGAAAAAAATGAAAATTGTAATTTCATAGGAAATCCGCTATACTAATAATAAAGATTAGAGTAGCGGATTTTTTGAATGATGAGGAAAATACATATATGAAAACAAGAGGTGACTGAATGCCAAAAACAGTAGGAATCGGAATTCAGAGCTTTGAGAAGCTCATCGAAGGAAACTATTTTTATATTGATAAAACAGCGTTTATCAAAGAATGGTGGGAAAGCGGAGATGATGCGACATTGATTACCCGTCCCCGCCGTTTTGGAAAGACCATAACCATGAGTATGTTAGAGGCTTTTTTTTCGGTGGAGTATGCAAATCGGGGCGATTTGTTTGATGGATTGTCCTTATGGAAAGAAGAAAAATATCGTCAGTTGCAGGGAACGTATCCTGTGATCAGCTTGTCTTTTGCCAATGTGAAAGAAACCGATTATCAGACAGCGAGCTATCGGATTCGGCAGTTGTTGATGAAACAATATGAAAAAAAATCATTTCTTTTAGACAGCGATGCATTGTCTGATGCAGAAAAAGTTTATTTCAAAAGGATGGCATCGGATATGAGCGAGGCAGATGCGCCGATGGCAATTTACCAGCTTTCTGACTATCTGTGCCGCTATTACGGAAAAAAAGTCATCATTCTTTTAGATGAATACGACACCCCGATGCAGGAAGCTTATGTGAACGGTTACTGGGATGAACTAGTCGCGTTTACGAGAAGCCTGTTTCATTCTACCTTCAAAACGAATCCATACATGGAAAGAGGAGTGATGACAGGGATAACCAGAATCAGCAAGGAATCTATCTTTTCGGATTTGAATAATCTGAAGGTTGTGACGACCACATCTGACGAGTATGCGACCGCGTTTGGATTTACCGAAGAGGAAGTATTTCAAGCATTGGATGCGTATGGCTACAGAGAATGCAAGGAAGAAGTCAAACGCTGGTATGACGGATTTGTGTTTGGAACTGTGAAAGATATGTATAATC
>JBJENW010000342.1:0-6699 GCA_051880395.1 Lachnospiraceae bacterium
CCTGGTACCGCATTTCTCATATTTATGTGGGGATCACCAGGATCGCGGAGCTGGTATAGAGAATTTACTGATAAATCCAAATATACCCTCTTTTAAAAGTGGAAGCCCGCTGAAATCCATTCTGCGGGCCTCCTGTCACTATTTCCCTACATCTCTGCCAAGTGTAATCTCCGCAGAGGAAAAATTTTCAACACTTTTTGTTTTTTCAAAAAAATGAGGCATTCTCTTTATCATAGTCCCCTTTCGAT
Source organism: Lachnospiraceae bacterium (assembly GCA_051880395.1). Lineage (GTDB taxonomy): Bacteria > Bacillota > Clostridia > Lachnospirales > Lachnospiraceae > JBJENW01. The sequence continues at coordinate 249 of JBJENW010000342.1, forward strand.
AGAATTCATCATCTTTCCGAATCGGCAATTCTACCGTTTGACGCAGGGCATGAGATTTGTAAATAGCCGCAATCAGCTCAATAGCCTTTCTCCCTTCCTCGCCTCCTGTCAAAAGTTTTTCCTCACCGTCAATCGCCTTCAGGAGATTTAATATCTGCGCTGGATGTCCCTCCAGAGCAAGTTCCGGAATCTCCCTGTAGATACGGTCCAGTTCTTTTTCATATTCCACATTTTCTTTCGGAAAACCGTTAGGAAGCGGTACTGACGCTGCAGGCTGCCAGGGAATACTGAGCCTACAGCGCTCCGTTTGAAAAACCATCTCCTGTGCCTCTCCGTAATCCACAATCGAAGTAACAATATGCGCAAACATTTCCGGATACTCCAGAACAGCCATTCCCACATCCTCAAGCTCAGAATTATGGTGAGCTACATTCTTCATTACTGCCGTCACTGACTCAGGCATTCCCAGCATCCACAAAAGCAGGTCAATATGATGAACTGAATGACTGGTAAAACATCCTCCACATTCCTTCTCCCAGGTTCCTCTCCACCAAAGATCATAGTAGTTTTCTCCACGCCACCAAAGAGAATTTACAATTGCATGAGTCACTCGTCCGCCGATTTTCTTCTCCAGCATTGTATGGATACGCTGCATCGGTGTCTTGAAACGATTCTGACAAACAACACTAAGACATTTCCCTGTTTCCACAGAAGTACTGATCATCTTGTCACATTCCTCAAGAGAGTTGGCCATGGGTTTTTCAACCAAAACATGACAGCCGGCTTTCATTGCCTTCACCGTATATTCCTCATGTGCAGACGGTGGAAGACATACAGAAACAAGATCAATCTCTCCATCTTTCAGAGCCTCGTTCATATCTGTATAAGCCTTTGCATACTTCAGTTTTTGCTTTTTTATAAGTTCCTCTGCTTTATCTCTGTAAATATCGATTACCGCACGCACTTCACATCTGTCCGGAAACATCCTATATGCCTCTGCATGAACCGCCGCGATTGCTCCCGCACCCACAACTGCTACTTTTATCATGCTTTTCCTCCTCATCCTATTTTTATTGCCATATTCTCTGCACGAATAGCCAATTCAATGGCCTTAAATTCCGTTTCCTGATCAAAAGCATTTGTTGTCCTATCCAGACAGTCACGAATCAACTGTCCAAAGAATGGGAAACCCACTGTTCCTGCTGCTTTAATGTGATGCTCTCCCTCATGATTTACTAGATACACGTGATCCCCATCTCTATCATTTGCCACATCAATATATTTTCTCAGCTCCAAATATCCGTCCGTACCAATAATAAAGGTTCTCCCATCTCCCCACGCTCCAAGTCCATCCGGCGTAAACCAGTCAAGGCGCCCATAAGCAACCACACCATTATCGCAAGTCAACATCATATCACCATAATCCTCAAAACCAGGATAATCTTTATGTTTCAGATTTCCTACTCTGCTTCTCTCTATTGTGGCATCTTTTGCCCCAGCATAAATCAGCATCTGTTCTATTTGATGAGATCCGATATCAGTAAGAATACCTCCATACTGACTTTTATCAAAGAACCAAGCCGGTCTGGTATTTAACGAAGCTCTGTGGGGACCAAATCCGTTTATTGCAACCACGTCCCCGATCGCTTTCTCCTGTATCAGTTTCTGTGCATATACAGCAGCCTCCACATGACGACGCTCACTGTAGTAAACAGCGTATTTCCTTCCCGTCTCATCCACTGCCTCTCTGGCCGTCTCAAGCTGCTCCATAGTAATTAACGGCGGTTTGTCAACGAAATAATCCTTGCCGTGAGCCATTGCCTCAAGACCAATTTCGCAGCGCTCCTTTGGAATTGCAGCCGACATTATCAGCTTAATCCTGTCATTTTCTAATATTTCTTCTCTACATCTGGCAGCTCTTACCTCAGGATACCGCCTACAATACTCTGCCACCTTCTCCGGCGATGGATCGTAAACCATTGTCAAAGAAGCTCCGGCTTCTGAAAGTCCATTGCTCATCCCATAGATATGACCATGATCCAAGCCAATTATTCCTACTTGAAACTCCCCCCTGGCACAAACCGGTTTCACCGTACCTCTGGGTGCATAATTCTGTCCATCATTTTTTATCTGCATAAGACAACCTCCTTATCTCACCAGTCCCGGAAGAAACGTTACAATTTCCGGAAACAGATACATTAAAAACAATGCAGCAAAAATTACTCCAATAAACGGAAGAAGCGGTTTTACACTTTTTTCCAGAGGCAATCCGGCCACACCACAGGCAATGAAAAGGAACGTACCAACCGGTGGAGTAATGGCTCCTATCTGCATTACAATAATCATGATCACACCATAATGAATGGGATCAAATCCAAAAGCATTGCCAACCGAAACTACAATACCGCCAAACATCGCCACAATGATAGTAGGATCAAGAAAACATCCTAATATCATGAATACAACAACCAGGAACAAGGTCGCCAAATGAGGACTCTTTAATGTATTAACGGCAAAATCCAAAACCTCATTCTGAAGCTGCATTCTCACCAGCACATTAGCCAGTACACCTGCCGCAGAAATTGTCATAAACACAACTGCCGTAGTCACTGCAGATTCCAATAATATCTCCGGAAAATCCCTGATTTTTACCTTTTTAGAAATAAAGAAACCATAAAAAAGGCTGTACGCAATTGCAAGCACACCAGATTCCGTTGGTGTAACAAACCCAAAGACAATTCCACAGAGGATGATCAGAGGCGTTAAGAGTGCTCCAAAAGACTGTATAGATGTACGTATAAAATTTTTAAGAGAAAATTTTGTAATCGGAATATCATATCCTCTTCTGCGGTAGGCCACATAATTTACCCCGCACTGCATCATCATTACCAGGATACCTGGCAAATACCCGCCCAAAAATAGTTTTGCCACCGGAGTTTCTGTATAGAAAGAATATAGAATCATGATAATACTGGGAGGAATAATCGGGCTGAGCATCGAGGAACCAGCCGTAACAGCCACTGCATAATCTTTATCATACCCCTGCTTCTCCATAGCAGGGATCAGCATACCTCCAATAGCGGAAGCATCTGCCGCACCGGATCCCTGGATGCCTCCAAAAAGAGCGGAAGTCAAAATATTCACATAACCCAATCCACCCTTAAACTGCCCCACGGCAGAATTGGCAAACCCCACCAGCTTATCTGTAATCTGGGCCTTTCCCATAATATTCCCGGCAATGATAAAAAAGGGGATCGCCATAAGCGAAAAAGAATTGACACTTCCAAACATGCGAATCGTAACCAGTGAAAAGGGAATATCCATGGAAATCACAAAAATGATTGCTGTCATCAGCGTAGCCATGAATATAGGAAATCCCAGAAAAATAAACAAAAGCAGTACTGCAAACACCAGCAAAGCCTGAATCATACCGCATCCTCCTTTCCCGGTTTTTCAAATAATGTAACAATATACTCCATGATCAGATAGGCGCATCCTACCGGAATGGATGCATAGAACCAGGCCATAGACATATTTGGTAGGTTCTGTAGCATAGTTTTTGTGCTGTCCAATGTATAGCTGATACCTTCCCTGGTGACGGCCGCCAGCGCTATGATAACAATTATAGTGGCAACTTTTTTCGCAATATTCACCTGAGAGGGTTTTAATATTTTATTCAAAAAAAATTCTACACTCAAATGAGAATTATTTTTTACGCCCACACTTGCCGCCAGAAATGCCACCCAGATTGCTGTCAAACGCACCACTTCATCACCCCAGGCAAAAGGACGCAAATCTGCTGATGTGAAATATCGCAGTATAATCTGTACTAAACTTAAGGCTACGACTCCCGCAAGCAAAATAACTATTGCTGCGGCGCGTATTTTGCACAAAATATCATAAATTCGTTTTAACATAAGACCTCCTGAACCAGTAACAAAATCAGGAAAGGGAGTACCTTGCTAAAGCAGTACTCCCTTCACGACTTCTTAACCTTAGGTTTATTTCTTCATTTCAATAATCATGTCAATAAAGGAATTCCAGTTTTCACCCTTCGCTCTGTACTCATCAAGCATAGGCGCACATGCCTCAACCCATTTATCCAGATCCTCAATCTCTGTAACAGTAACGCCTTCTGACTTCATAACCTCCAGAGCCTTTTCATTATCTTCATCGTCCAAAGCATCCTGATATGCCTCAGTAGCATCTACAGACTCTTTTATTATCTGCTGCAGATCCTCGGGAATCCCTTTAAACCAACTGTCATTAAAATAAAATTCAATACATGCCATACAGTGATTTGTGACTGCCAGATACTTCGCATTATCCTGGAACTTCATGGAGTTGATCATGGAAGGGGATGCTTCCATACCATCCATAACCTTGGTCTGAAGAGCTGTATAAACCTCATTCCAATCCATAGTTGTACCGGAAGCACCAAGATGCTCGAACATGGAAATATAAACAGCATTGGGACCTCTCATTTTCAGACCTTTAATGTCCTCCAGCTTTGTTACAGGCTGTGCTGTCAGCATATCTCTGGATCCCATGGACATTGTTCCATATGTATAAAAACCGTAGGAACTCAGACGATTATTTACTTCATCCTCCATAGCGCGGGTAATCTCGCGATACTGCGCATTGCTGTCGAACAGGAAGGGAAACTCATACATCTGCAATTCAGGTACCCATACTCCTGGTCCCGTTCCCGGTGCTGCCAGCACCAGTTCCAGTGCTCCGGCTTTACACATTTCAACCTGCTCAGACTGGCTCCCAAGCTCATTTCCAAAGTTTGCGGTCGTCTTAATACGCCCTCCTGATTTTTCTTCCACAGTCTTGCAGAAAAATTCCAGAGCCTTCCCGATAGTTCCTGTCTGCGCCTGATTTGTGGAGGACCTCAACTCATACACTTTTCCATCAGCCTTGCTTTCCTCTTTCTTCTCTTCTGCTTTTGTCTCTGCAGCCGCCTCTGTTTTTGCCGTTTCCGTCGCAGCAGCCTGGGTTGCAGAAGCACTTTGCTTTTGTCCGCATCCTGCCATACATACCACAGTCAGTACAGCCACTGCTAATAGTGCTTTTTTTCTCATAAATTCCTCTCCTTTGCATTTAGTTTTTGATAATCACCCTCTGCATTATCTGAATATATTTTATCATTTTGTTAATTTGCAAACAATTGTAATAGCTGTTTCTAACATTGTAATTTATGCTTTCTTTAGATGACATCTGCCTTTTCTGTCCTTTTACGTTCAGAATGCTCCTCGACTTCTTTGATCTGTAAATTACATCTATATATTTTTAATTATTTGTTCTATTTTCCTATCTTTTTGTATGATTTTATGCTACTCTTAAGTTATAAAAAAATGTGTATTTCATCAAATCAGAAAGAAATCTGTTTTTTATAAACATAATATACAAACTTTAGTCAACACAGGAGAACACAATGAAAGTTCCTAAAATGCCTTTCAATCATCACGAATACTATCTGAATTGTGATTATCGAATCATGAATTATCTAGACACCAACAAAGATCGTATATATCGTCATTCACATGATTTTTATGAATTATATGTTTTAATTTCCGGCCATGTAAAATACTTTACAGCCGGTAATTCCTTCTATCTGGCCCCGGGAGATTTCCTGTTTATCAATCGGCTCCAGGAACATTTTCCGGACGTAATGGATTTCTCCACCCCTTATGAGCGAATTGCCCTGCAGATTTCTCCCCAGGTTTTGCATGAACTTTCCGACGATGAAATTGACCTGGCAGCTATTTTTTCCGCAAACGAATTTAAGGTTTATCACTATCCTTCCTCAATTCAAAACAAGATCCAAAACTACCTTGACCAACTGATCCAGCTTTTCTATTCTCCTGATATCTATGGAGCTAAAATACTGGGACGCAGCGTGCTTGCCTCCCTGTTCGTACTGCTGAATCAGAATATTGACACTCCCAACGTCTTTTCCTTTGATAAGTCCAATAAAAACATCCAGCTTATCCCCATCGCAGAAAGCTATATCCGGGAACATTTACAGGATAAAATTACTATCGACGATATTGCCGGTCATTTCTTTATGAACCGCTACTACTTTATGCATCAATTTAAAGAGGTCTCGGGTATTTCCTTTTATCAGTTTGTTCAAAAGACACGAATGAAAGTCTTTATGGAAATAACAGAACAGGGATTCCCCCTCATGAAAGCTGCCCAGCAATGTGGATTTAGAGACTACCCCAATTTTTACCGTCTGTTTAAAAAAGAATTCGGATGCAGTCCCGCTATGTATTTCAAGAAAACTTCTGACCTCACATAAAAAAGGGGATGTTGCAAAAATAGATGCATGATCTGCCAGAGCAATAGCTCCTTCTTCGTTCCTGAAAATGCTAAAAATAGAAAAGCAGGCTCCGAGGAACCTGCCTTTCATGAAATAATAAATTATGCCTTGTATAATAAA
>JBJENW010000343.1:0-6697 GCA_051880395.1 Lachnospiraceae bacterium
AAGTACGTTCCGTTTGCAACACTTTTTCACCCAAGAAACAGATCTCAGCCTACCGCATCCAATACACAGTTTCCGGGATTCGGGCAGGCGCAGAACACGGGGCGGCATCTGACAGAGTGGCTTTGACAGAAATGATAGGAAGTTTTGACGGGCAGTTCTGCGATGCCTTTGCTGTTTTTTGATCGTTGGACAACCGGTGCATCCTGTCCGCCCGGAAAAGAATCCGGTTTTGATTCTTAGCCGGGCGAACAGGATGTGCCGGTTGTCCAACCTCCAAAAAACAGCAAAAATAAAGCATCGCAGGACTGCCCGTCGCGAACTTACTTCATTTCTGTCTAGCCACTCTGTAAGATACCGCCCCGTGTTCTGCGCCTGCCCGAATCCCGGAAACGTCCGGATATAACCCAGTAGAAATATTTTTATCAAAAAAGCACCCCAAAAATTGGGGTGCCCATTTTTATGCTTTTTTCTTTTCAATTTGTTTGGTATTTGCTTTCATGTCTTTTCCGTGTACTTTAAATTCATACCAGAGCTGTACAGCGATACAGATAGAAGAATAAGCACCGCTGACAAGACCTACCATCAGAGGAAGTGCAAATTCACGAATGGATACTCCGCCAAATAAGAACAAGCAGAATACCATGATAAAGGTCGTAATGGAAGTATTGACACTTCGTGAGAATGTTTGAGACAAACTGCGGTTTGCCACTTCTTTGAGTTCTTCCGGTGTCTTTGCTTTCTTATTTTTGATATTTTCACGGATACGGTCAAAGATAACGATCGTATCGTTGATCGAGTAACCGATGATCGTCAGCATACATGCGATAAACGTATTACCAACGGAAATACGAAGTAATGCATAGCAGGTCAATACCACCAACACATCATGTGCCAGTGCAAGTACGGCACCTGTTGCAAATCGCAGATCCTTGAAACGAATCCGAATGTAGATCAACATCAGGACAATTGCGATCACTACGGCTACCAATGCATCGCGGCGCATCTCGGAACTGATCGTAGAACTGATACTCTCAGACTCAATATCTTTTTCCTTCACACCGTATGCTTTTTCCAGCGCTTTGTTGATCGCTGTACGCTGTTTCAATGTCAACGTCGTTGTCTTAAAGTTTACCTGTTTGCTACCCTGTACTTTTGTCGGCTGTACTTCATCAATCTTCGCTGCATCTCTTACAAGCGGAACCATGTCTTTATTGACAGTTTCCATATCGTAATCTTTATCAAAGTTTACCGTTGTGGATGTACCTCCCACGAAATCAAGGCTGTAGTTTAAAGCACGGTTTCCGTTTCCAGCATTGACACCCATTCCGACGAATCCTGCTAAAATTGCAATTGCAGAAATAATAAAGAATACTTTTCGTTTTGATACGAAATCAATGATTTTTGTATTCTTTGTTTTACCATATAATTTCTCACTCTTTACGCCCATCGCATATAACGAACGCAACAAGAATTTTGTGATCACAAGTGCTGTAAACATGGACAATAATGTACCGATTGCCAATGTATACGCGAATCCTTTTACGGTTCCGGATCCCAGCACACCTAAGACAGCTGCTGCGATCAAGGTTGTCACATTACCATCCAGGATAGCGGATAACGCCTTTGAGAAACCGGCGTCGATCGCTGCGCCGACATTTCTTCCTGCTGCAATTTCTTCCCGAATTCTGGCGAAAATAATAACATTGGCATCCACCGCCATACCAATGGAAAGAATGATACCTGCAATACCAGGAAGTGTCAGTGTGATCTCAAACAGATAAATCGTAGCTACAACCAGTCCAACATAGATGGTTAATGCTAAAGATGCGGCAACACCCGGTACTGCATACATGATCATCATGAAGATCATAACCAGGATCAATCCGACTGCAGCTGCCTTCAAGCTGTATGTAATCGCCTCAGAACCAAGCTGTGCACTTACAACTTCGGAACGCAGCTCTTTCAATTCTACCGAAAGAGATCCGACACGGATCTGCGTAGCCAGGCGCTCTGCTTCCTCATTTGATTCCATTCCGGAAATCTGAGCACTTCCGCCTGTAATGGCCTCATTTACATTTGGATTGCTGATGATTTCTCCATCAAAAACGATCGGCAACTGTTTTCCTATATTCTCTGCTGTTACTTCGCCAAACGTTTTCGCACCTTCATCTGTCAATTTCAACTCTACAACATTTTCTTTTGCACCACTTTCATTTGTTATCACAGCTGCCTGTGCATCTGCAACCTGATCACCCGTCATAAATGTGGTTCCGTCAGATGTCTGGAACTCCAGGGTACCCGGATTTCCTAATTCTTTTAAAATCTGGTTTGCATCTGTAACGCCTGGGATTTCTACGGTAATACGTTTATCTCCCTCACGGTATACAGTTGCCTCTGTACTATAACTTTCTACACGCTGCTGCAGCTTAAATACGGTATCTGCCATATCGCTGTCGCTTGGTGTATCCCCCACGGCCTCATATGTGATGCTGACACCACCTGCCAGATCCAGACCGAGCTTGATGTTTTGATCCTTTCCAAGTCCTGAAGGGGAAAGGATCACATAGGCGTAAAATACAAGTGCTGCTAAAACGCCTATGCATGCAATAAAGATTGCGATTCCTTTGCTCTTTTTCATTGTACTTTCCTCACTTGTCTTTTTTTGTCCGACTCAGGCTGCCTAGTCTTCTGCTAAAGCTGCCTTTATCATTATCGCACATTCAATCCGCTTTTTCTGTAATTCACAGCCGACATCATATGCGTCATGGATCGTTCCATGAAAGTTGTAAGAATTGGCCGCGCAGCCGCCGCTGCAATAAAACCGTGCAAAACAGTTTCTACACTTCTCCTTTGCGTATACGTTACAGCTCTTAAATTCATCACGGATGTCTGTATTGGTGATGCCATCCTTTACATTTCCCATGAGGAATTTCTCATTTCCGACAAACTGGTGACACGGATACAAATCTCCCCAAGGTGTAACGGCGAGATATTCCGTACCTGATCCACAGCCGGATAAACGCTTATAAACGCATGGGCCACCTTCTAGATCTATCATAAAATGGAAGAAGTTAAACCCTTTTCCTTCTTTCTCCCGTTTGACCATCTCTGCCGCGAGTTTATCATATTCGTCAAACAACTGCGGAAGGTCTTCTTCCCTGATAGCATAATCATCGCTCTCCTGCGCCACAACCGGCTCCACGGAGATCTGTTTAAAGCCAAGGTCTGCCAGATGCAGGACATCTTCGGAAAAATCCAGATTATTATGCGTAAACGTTCCTCGCACATAATATTTGTCTTGATTTCTGCTCTCGGCAAATTTCTGGAATTTCGGAACGATCAGATCATAACTTCCTGTTCCATTTCGGAATGGACGCATACGATCATTGACTTCCTTTCGACCGTCAATACTTAGTACAACATTGTCCATTTCTTTATTGGCAAATTCCATGATATCATCATTTAACAAGACACCATTTGTCGTCAGAGTAAAGCGGAAATGCTTATCATGCAGCTTTTCCTGCTCTCTTCCGTATGCAACAAGCTGCTTTACCACATCAAAATTCAATGTCGGCTCTCCACCAAAGAAATCCACTTCCAAATTTCGTCTGGTTCCGGAATTTGCGATCAAAAAATCAAGTGCCTGTTTTCCTACTTCAAAAGACATCAAAGCACGTCTTCCGTGATATTCTCCCTCCTCGGCAAAACAGTAACGACACGCCAGATTACAATCATGTGCGATGTGCAGGCAAAGTGCTTTTACAACAGTCGGCCGTTTTTTAAAATCCATCATTGGTTCTTTGTATTGGTCTTCCGTAAATAATTCTTCCTGATCTTTTAATGCCTGCACTTCGTCAATCGCTTCCTGCACTTCCTGTTTTCCGTAGTTGGGTGCCAATGCTGCTACGATCTCTTCTTTTGAATGATCCTCAAACATGCCGATGACATCATATGTCACATCATCTGTTACATGAATCGCTCCGCTATTTACATCCAGAACAATATTATAGCCGTTGTTCTTATATTGATGAACCACTACAATATTCCCTCTCTTTCTATCTTACTTCATTCATTGTTTTTTCACAAAACGTACAAATGACCGCACGCATTGCGCGCGGTCGTTTGCAGCTGATTTTGAACTCTCATCTGATTCTCGGATTTATCAGACAAATTCTTATTTTGCGTGTTCGCAGGTCTGATTACCAACAGTGCAAGATGTCTTACATGCAGACTGACAAGAAGTCTGGCATTCTCCGCATCCACCTTTTTTGATCGTGTTCTGTAATCTTTTTGTATTTAACGTCTTTACGTGTTTCATAATAGTTCTCCTTTCCATATAGCTTTTTTCAGTATAGCACATTTTTTTTTGTTTTTAAAGTGCTTTTTTGACTCTTTTGACACTACTTTCCCATGGAGCTTGTCATTCCTCCCGTCATTCCTGCTAAAATGCACAAAACGGCTGTCAAAATTGTAGAACGCAGGTTTTGTGGAAATCCGTGCTGCAACGCTGCTGACATCAAAAAAATGCCTGCAAAATAAAGAATTCCAGCCAGAAGCCCCCACAAAAACCGCCGTGACTGTGCATTTTTTCCAAGCAAAAAACCTCCTGCAAATCCAGACAACAAATATGTCATTGTCATTCCACCCGACAAAATACTGGTACTGATTTCATATCGATATAACAAAAATGTCAGCAAAATCAGGCAGATTCCTGTCAATGCATACATGAGAAATAAATCTTTTACCAAAAGAGCCACCATTTTTTTTTGTTTCATCTGCATTCCTCCCACCGGATATTTACCCAACATCATTTTATGCGGCGGGATATATTTTTATGTTTTACGCCTGATCGGCTGTGATCGTATAGGATACAGAAAACGTTTTCTGACTCTCTAACACATTTCCGTATTCTCTTTCTTCTAACGTGCCTAAAAAGTCCTCTTTGTCGCATCTGCCATACCAAGGCTCAATGCAGACAAATGGTGCATTTTTCTTTTCCGGAGACCATGTTCCATATAACGGCGCATCAAATGCAACTGTAATATATGGATTTTTCTGTGGATCTAATAAAGAAACTTTTTTTACATTCTGCCCCTCTACAATATAAACACCATCATCATAGAAATCTTCGGTAAATATTACGGTTCCATCCGGTGTAGCCAATGTCTCCGTTTCATTTAATGCAAGACCATCACTATTGATTCTGCGGTAAACAACTTCTTTTCCGGTTCCAAAATCCAGACCATATCCGGCTTTACTCTCTTCGCCGTGTAACGGACACATAAATGCCGGGTGTGCGCCGATGGAAAAATACATTGTCTCATCGCCGGTATTTTTTACATCCCATGCCACTTTCACGGTATTTTCAGTCAATGTGTAAGAAATTCGCAGTTCAAAAGAAAACGGATATTTTTTTAATGTTTCCTCATTTGATCTCATAACAAATGTCAGACTGTTTTCGCTCTGGCTCTCTAATTCGAAATCCGTATCACGTGCAAATCCATGCTGTCCCATTGGATATTCTGTTCCCTGATGGGTAAATTTCTTATCTTTTAAGCTTCCAACAATCGGGAAAAGAACTGGTGCTGTACGTCCCCAGAACTCAGGGTCTGCACACCAGAGATATTCTGTTCCTTTTGCATCCTTCAAAGATTTCAATTCTGCACCATGCAGACTCACTGCAAGGCTTAATTTTTCATTTTTCAATTCGTAATTCATAGTTTCCTCCTTATTCATCTGCCGAATTAACAAGTGTTTGAATCTCTTTTCGGCTCCAATACTCATTTTCATAAATTTCTTCCGACTGCCCATTTTCTTTTTTATAAATACGAAACGGCATTTCCGTATTATCAAAAATATGAATCACATCGCTGAGTGCGATCAACTGCGGAATCTGTTGCAACGCCCTGTCGTAGCGCTCTTTGATCACTTCGTCGGAAAGGTCATTTCCACCGAGCTGCAATCTGTGGCTGATCCGCTCGGTGTTGATCTTCGGATCTTTCGTCAACACATAAATACAACAGATATAATATCCATTTTCTTTTGCATCCCTTAAAATGCGCAGATTCCGTTCTGTTGTCATCACCATTTCAAATGTAAAATCGGCATGATTATGAATGGCTTTTGTCCGAAGCTCTGTGGATTTTGCCGCCGCTTCAATATCCGTACACAGCGACGCACGCATAATTTCATCTGAGCTGATATATTCCCCCCGCACTTCCATGTATTCCTGAAATGTACTTTTTCCAGACCCATTCGGTCCGGCATATACCAGCGCCATAGGTTCTTTTCGACTACGCATCACATCCGAATGCACATCACTGTGTGGAACTAATTCGGCTTTTCTTCTTGCTGCATCCACTGCCGCCGTAAACCGCTTGGACATCAGTTCATCTGATACACAAAAATCTTTTCTCTGCATTTTTTCTCCTATTCTACCAGCTGCACTGGGAATTTTGTTCGTCTCTCGTGAATCTAAGCACTTTCCTTTCACTATAGCACATTTTTATTTTCTTGAAAAGTCAGATTTCCTTCCTATAACAAATAATTTGTTTTTTCGTTACTGTTTACACCATATCTACGCTTTATATGAGCGTAAGTGTTGCGGACGGAACTTTGTTGGCCACCCGAAACGGTATCGCTCCCACCACTCTTTGAAAAAGAGTGGTGCGAAAAATATCTCAACTGGGGGGATTCC